>JALZVB010000240.1 GCA_023300835.1 Saprospiraceae bacterium
GTGCCATTTCAGATTTTTCATTCAAAAAAAGTTTTTTAGCTCAACTTATTGATAGACGCGAGGATTGGTATCATAAACGCAGTCAAATTTACGGAACGTGGAATAATTATAGGGCAGAAAAGTTCAAAGAAATTAGAAACCTGAATGATATTGATAAAATGAGATTTGAATATAATTTACTTAGACTTGAGGAACAGAGTATAGCAGAAAATAGATTAATTCCTGAAGGGTATATAAAAAGTGCATATCCTACAAATTATTTTTGTGGATATATGATGAAGAAATAAAAAACGATATAGAACAAGTGATATGAGATCAGATTTGCTATCGCTGCGTCCACTCCATATCGCAGATACGTTAGCTATTATTAAAACAAACAAAAATGAAAGAACAAGAAAAAAGTAAACTAGCAATTGAAGAGAATGGTAAAAATAAGAGAACCCCAAAATTGCTGATCATTCTATTTTTTATTATAGTACTAGGATTAGCGTATGACCTACTATTTATAAAATAGACTCATCTTGGTAATAGATAAGGGTTTCATTTTTAGAAAAACAGTAAATATCAATAGTTGAGATGAAAAAAAGTGAATTTGTAGTTATTGATGACTTCTTAAAAAAAAGAGAAAATGGAATAATAGAGAACCATCATGTTGTAATTTCAACTGAATCTATTTATCTTATTAAAACAAGTACAAACTATGGAGAATATGTCAAATCATTATTTTCGGGAATGGGTGAAATAATAGGAATTGCTGGAGGAGGAATTGCATTCTTAGGTGAATTGGCAAGTGAATTAACAGGGGACAAATTATCTAAATTGTTAAAATCCCACTCTAAAAAAGCTTCTGAAAAATATGTAAATAAAGTATTAGAAAACTTAGATAAAATAGCATTGAAAAATAATGGAATAACTAAAATTCAGTTTCATGATATCGAAGAAATAACATTAAAAAAAGGATATATATTAAATGGAAAATCATTCATAGAAATCAACCATAATGGAATGAAAATAAAATTATATTCTAAGTCGAGAAAAGAGGTTTCAGAACTAATTGATATCCTAAGAACCAAACAGCAAAAATTAACATTAGGATAAAATATGTTTAAAAGAAAAACGAAAGCTAGCAATAAGTGATTACAGCATATCTCTCCTATGTCGAGAGATGCTGGATACTATCATAAAGATGTTTTAACGTTTTGGGGTTGGTGTTACATAGTATCTGAAATTACAATAATAGCAATTCTTATTTTTCTTGAATTTAAGATAGCAAGAAAACTAATTCAGAAACATACGTGAATAAATAAATTGAGAAAATAGAACAAAGTCAGCAACTAACATTTTATCAGACCATATTTTCTGGGCAGTTCACAACGGCTCAACTCAAAAAAATAATTATATGTTATCTATAATCAAAAGTGAAAAATGATGAATTACAAATATTTGTTTGGTTTTCTAATAATCACAATGGTTATATCATGCTCCATTTCTGAAGCTATAGAAATGGAAGGTGAGTACTTTATGGTTAGTGATGATTCTCAGGTTTTATCCATAAACGATTCAACAATAATATTCAATGATACTACCTCGCCTTCAGATGTAGAAAATGTAATTTGGTATACAGATGAAGAGGGTAACATGTTAGAGGCTCCCAGTTGTATAGAAGTAAAATTTTCAATTGATTCAATTGATTCTAATAATGGTATCTATGTATCAGCGTTCAAGGGTAAATTTAAGTGTTACGGATATCATCTAATTAAGGAAAATCAATTTCTTAGTGTTACCCCATTAAAGACATTAGATGGTATAGAATTCCATTTCACAGTGCCAACTTTGTATCACTTAAAAAAAGCTCCAAAAGATAAAAGCATAGAAAAGAATATTACAATACTAATTAATAAATATGTTAAACTAAATAAAATTAACTATGTTGCATTTGAACAAAAATCAAGTGGAGTAGCAAATGAATGTGGCAAGAACGAAATGACGATAAAATTAGATTCAACAGGAATAAATAAATCGAACTTAGTAATTAATCCTATGCTCTATGCCAGAAAAAGATATGTTGCAAAGTTCATTGATGAGTCGGATGTAGTAGTTAAAGAAATCCCAGTTATTTTCCACAAGACAATTAGTGATATCAAAAATGAATTTACGAAAGAACAGCAAAAATCTGAATTAGAAAAGCTTTATGTAAATGACATGTATCTAGTGGTTTATAGATTTAATCCCGGAAGAAAAACAGTAGTAAATAAGATATTTAATGAAGAAATATCTGGACAAGTTCAAGCATTTGAATTAAGATCGTTAAATAGTGACTATAGATAACAATAAGTGATCACAGCATAACTACTCCATCTTCATAGAGACGCTGATTCTATGATCTGTTAATATTCGTCAAAATTAAATCGAAGAAAATATTAGCAGTATAGAATATAGATGACAACTAAATAATCATATATACCCTCTATTGACTTTGTCAATAGCCTTTACTTTAAGTACATAGAAACCTATTCTTTTCAAAAAGGAAGGAAACATGGAGAATGTGAGAAGGTTGGAAGAAGGAATTTTTAGGACTTAAAAGGAAAAAAGCAGCGATCTAACTGAAAGAGAGGTTTTAAATTTTGTAGCTTTAGTTAAACTTCATGGCTATACTCAATATCTATTCGTTCCTCATAGAGACGATCGATAGAATCAGCCGTTAGCGATAATTAAAAGTAAAATTTAAGTAATGAAAAAAATAATATTATTCTTATTCGCGCTAGGATTATTAACTTCTTGCAAAACTCATCAATCAATTAGCACAGATGCAATTGAATCAACAGAAGAGAAAATTGTAAAAGAAGATCATGAAAAGTACTCAAGTTCTATAAAAGAAGCATTGAATCTATACGGGCAAAAAGATTATATAAATTCTGCAGTTAAATACAAAGAAGCATTTGATGCAATTGGCGGTAAGGCATATCCAAATGATAGATATAACGCAGCATGTTCGTATTCATTAGCAGAAAATAAAGGTAGATCATTTTTTCACTTATTCAGATTAGCAAACGATAGTAATTACAGTAATTTAAATCATATCACGACTGATACGGATTTAGATTATTTACATGAAGATAAAAAATGGATAGAATTAATAGCAATCGTAGAAACCAATAAGGAATTTAAAGAAAAAGACTTTGATAAACCTTTGGTTGCCAAACTTGAAAAGATTTATACTGAAGACCAAAAGTATAGAAGGCAAATAAGTAGGATAAAAGATGAATATGGTTGGGAGTCTAATGAAATGAAAGCACATTGGCAGATTATAAACAATAAGGATTCTATTAATTTAATTGAAATAGTAAAAATCCTTGACAATAGAGGCTGGTTAGGGAAAGATATAGTCGGAAGACAAGGTAATTCAACTTTATTTCTAGTCATTCAACATTCTGATATTGAAACTCAATTGAAATATCTACCAATGATGAGAGAAGCCGTGAAAGAAGAAAACGCAGATGCAAGTAGTTTGGCTCTTTTAGAAGATAGGGTTGCTTTGGGTCAAGGGAAGAGACAAATTTACGGTAGTCAAATACATACTGATAATGAAACAAGAGAAATGTATGTTGCTCCATTAATTGATCCTGAAAATGTAGATATAAGACGAGCGGAAGTTTGACTTGGAAAACTCTCCGATTATATTAGCCGTTGGAATTTAGTGTGGGACATTGAAAAACATAAAGAAAGGACTGCTAGGATCGAAATACAGAAGTAAATTAAAAAATGCTAACAATAGATATCAGAGAACCTTTACTTTAGCCAGACTCTCGATATAACAAAAACCAACAAATGACATTTAAAGATGACATAACTGAGAGAATAAATACGGACTTTGGAGAAAGAGCGATTGAAGCTACAAAGCTTATATTTGACGCAATAACCAAAAATGAAAATCTCAATACAGACAGAGTAATTCGTTGTATCATTTATTTAGCAAAAGGTGATTTGACTGACTTGATCAAATACATTGAATCTGCTACTATTGACACAAGGGAAGTGATTTTTTGGGCAGAATATACAGGAATAGCAGAGGCTAAAATTCCTAGACGGTTAAGAGACTTTAATAAGACTTTTGACAATTGCTCAAAGAATGTAGTACAATAAGAATGAACTTGATTCAAGAATATCTGTTTTATGTCGATAGTCGACGAGGTATCATCATTCATTAGACATCATTAACCATCCTCCTACTACAAGCTGTGTGCGAAGAATTAAAATGTCAAAAAACTCACTACCACAATAGCCCCAAACTCAGATAGGTCCTATTGTCGGCTTTAAAGCCTCCACTATTTCTCTGATTATATATGAAAAGATAATAATAATCAGATTCTGAAAAGTGAAAGCTAATAATTGCACCAATGTCATGATTAACTGAGAATTTTGATTCTATAAAATCTGAAGCACCGTAAGAGATATATGGAGATATGCTGATCTTCTTATACCTGAATGGATAGAAAGCCCTAAGTTTCAAATCAAAATTATGCTCAGTTTCATAGCCTAAATTGAAATCGTAAAGTTCGTATTGGTACCTGCCGAATATTGAAATACTAAAAGGATATTTAGCAGTAGATCTTGTTACATAATATTCTGATTCAATACCAGCTGTAAACAATTGTTTAGGTAAAGTAACATTTGGGCTTATATATCCATTAAAAGGACTTTCACTATAACCGATATTTGCTCCTATAAAAGTGTTTGACCCAATGATTTTGCCATAGCGTATTAGGAGAGGGAAGTAACCATCAAAAGGTTCTAAATTCAGTGATAATAGTGCTTTGTGACCATGTTCTAAATGGCTTATGCCAAGTTGTGCATGTAGAGTTATATTTAATAAAATACAAATTGATATTGTAAAAATAATTGATTTGGTTTTCATAAAAACCAAACGATGTAGATTTGATTAAAGTATACAATTTTTTTTTTAAAGGATCATACTTATTTATAAATTATTTAAGCCAAGCTATCATTGATTGGCACTAAAATCAGCAACTTTGGAATTTAATCATTTAGTCTTCCAGCACTTCTTAGGTGCTGTTTTTAAAAATACTGAGGAATCAATTCCTTTAATTTTTCTAAGGTTTCCGTTACAGTTAAATCACTCATGCCACCAGAAGCATTTGCATGTCCACCTCCATCAAAGTGAGTTTTTGCTAAAACATTCACTGGGTTTTCTGCGCCTTTGGATCGGAAGGAAATTTTCATAATTCCATCCTTCTCTTTGAATACAATGGCTGCCTTCATTCCTTTTATGGACAAGATTAAATTAGCCAAACCATCTGCATCTCCTTTTTGGTAATTGTACTTGGCGAGTTCTTCTTTAGATAAGGAAATTATAGCAACGTTCTGGTCGTATAGAATCTCTAATTTTTCACTCATGGCATAGCCTTGCAGACGCAAACGATTTTCTGTATTTGTATCATTTAGCTTTTCATGAATGATATGATGTTCTACGCCTGCAGTTAAGAGTTTGGCTAAAATTTCATGCGTACGTGGCTTTACTGAGTTGAATCTAAAACTACCTGTATCTGTTAATATGCCTAAGTACAATGGCGTTCCAATTTTTTCATCTAATAAATCCAGATGTCCAGACTGCTCTATCAATTCAAAGACTAATTGAGCAGTAGAGGAAGCAGTTGTTTCAGAGACAGTTAATGTTGGAAATTCTTCGGGGTTCAAATGATGATCTATCATGATTGTCTTACAAGTAACTGTGTCTAATAAGGCTTGCATATCTGGGCCTAAACGACTGGTGGCATTATAATCTAAACAGAAGATCAAATCTGCTTTTTTTATTTGCGCAGTTACTTCATCCGGATTTTCTTCCATCAAAATTATAGCCGAAGTATCTAGCCAGTATAAAAATTCTGGCGCTTTGTCTGGATGACATACAATGGCTTTTTTACCCAATTTTTCAATAAAATGTAGTAATCCTAAAGAAGAACCAACTGAGTCTCCATCTGCAGATCTATGAGCTGTAATCACGATATGATCAGCCGCTAGTATTTCTGCTTCAATTTCTTTGTATATATTCATGTGTTGTGTCTTTTTTTGAGTGGACGAAGTTAAGTTTATTATAAGGAAGAGTTCACAGATGGATTAGATTCTATTCCATGAATTAAGTTATTAGGCTTACTTTTGAAATACTAATTATTTTTTTTATCAATCTATAGTTTATGCCCTTTTTAGAAGTGTTTGATCTTTTTTGGAAACAGGTAATAATAAGTGTAAAAAAAGGGAGTTTTGCTAAATTGACTATGACAAAGACGATTGGTAAACCTAACTTGAGAAACATATTTGTCAGACCAGTCTATTCTGAAAATGACTTTAAGGTCTTACTTAAAATGAGCTACAGGTCTGTGGAAACAGAGGATCAGGAAGACGAGCTTACATTGGAAGAGGCATTTGTCGTCATAAGATCACATCTTAAAAAGTCTTTTTCATCTGTTCTGTTATTTACTTTAACAAAAGATGTTAGTTTCAAAATCAATAAAAAAGGGGCTGGTAGAATTACAGAGTCCCTACCTACATTTACGGCGGTTTAGATTCGGGAATTATAGGTGATAGATATAGAGCATCTATGGATTAGTAAGTCTGCTCCTAATTTCGAATTGGATTTTTATTACTCTGTAATTGTATGAGACCAACAATAATATTGATCTATAAACGCTATATGTTATTAAGAATATAATGTTTCACGTAAAGTCGTATTATCAGTTTTATTGTTTCAAGTAATTTCTAATTATTAAATCTTAAATGATTGATGACAACTTGTAAACTAAGTCTTTCTGACCTTGGTTTTTATAATATAATAGCTTACTTTCCACTACAGCAACTATTTGAAAAATGTCACTAGTAAAGACCACGTATAGTCTACTTTTATCTTTTATTCTCCTTATAGGTATTTCTGCGCAAGATATAAGAATTAATGAGGTAATGTCTAAAAACGAAACCTCACTTTCTGATAGTGAAATGGCGTTTCCAGATTGGATAGAGTTATATAATACAACAACGCAAAGTATTAGTTTGAAAGATTGGAGTATGTCTGATGATAGTGATGATATACTCAAGTGGACTTTCCCTGATGTAAATATTGAAGCTGAGAATTATCTCATCATTTTCGCATCTGGAGATGACATGAACATCCAATCTCTACATACCAATTTCAAACTGTCATCATCTGGAGAATCTGTTTACTTGTATAATAGCAACCAGGAATTAATAAGCCAGCTTAATTTCCCGAGTCTACAAGTAGATCAATCTTTTGGTTATTTAGATGGAGAAAATAGGCTGTTCGATTTGGCAACACCTGGAAAAAGTAATGCTCATACTTCTAATCTGACATGTGACATAATTTCTGGTTTCTATCCATTTCCACTTGAGGTATCGTTTACTGATAATTTATCCTTTGGTGATTATAGATATTCCCTCGGTGGAGTGGATCCAGGTGAAGATGGTAGTGATTTTTTAGGTTCTGTCTTTCTTGACAATGAAATCTTACCTAATCGTCTCACTCATTATGTAACAAGTCCTGAACAAGAATTAATGTCATTTAAGGCCTGGTCATTAGCCAGCCCAGATATTCCTAAATGTCATATATTAAAGTATGCTGCTTATGCTAATGGGAGTGCAGTAAGTGATATTGAGAGTAGAACATTTTTCTCTAACAATGGCGTTGAAGATATCAAGTTACCTGTTATTTCTATTATAGCTTATGAAGAAGATCTTTTTAATGATACATTGGGGATCTATGTTCCTGGTGTCAACTTAGATGAAGATGATCCAGAATGGACGGGTAATTATTTCCAAAAAGGAAGAGATTGGGAGAGAAAAGTTAAGTTTGAGTATTTTGATGAGAATAAGAATCTTATAATCAGTCAAGATGCTGGAATCAGAATACATGGTGGTAAGACAAGAGGCGCAGCACAAAAGTCACTACGTGTATATGCAAGAGATGTGTATGGAAAGGACAGCTTTGAGGCCAACATTTTTGATGGTTTTAATGTGCAGAAATTTGATAATTTTATTTTGCGTACCTCAATGGCTTCTTGGCGAAGTGATTTAATGTTTAAGGATGCGTTGATACATTCACTAGTAAGCGACATGGATGTTGATCATCAGAAACAACGGCCGGTTCTGGTTTATCTTAATGGAGAATTTTGGGGTATACATTTTATAATAGAGCGGATAGATGATAACTACATAGCCAATAACCATGAAATTCCGGTGGACTCAGTTGAAATATTTGATTGGACCAATCCTACTTTTTTTGGACTCATGAATTTTGTAAATGAGAATGACTTATCAGTTCTTTCTAACTATGAAGAACTGGCTTCTGTTCTAGATATTCCTTCTTTTATAGATTACGTATTGACGGAAGTTTACTTTGGAAATAGAGATTGGCCATTTAATAATTTTACAGCTTGGAGACATAAGAAAGTGGATGGGAAATGGCGTTTTATTTTATTTGATACGGACGGTGCATTTTTTGAACCAGAGGACAACAATTTAGATCATTTGGCATTGAATAGTGGGCCATCCTGGGAGTATGACCCATTTGTCAGTCTTATCTTTATTGCATTGGCAGAGAATGAATCATTTGTTGATGCATTTATAAATCGGTACGCTTTCTTGATTAAAAATAATTTTTCACCTGATATTGTTATAAATAAAATACGAGAATTTGAAAAACTCCTATCCTATAACCTTGAGGATCATATGCTGAGGTGGAATTTTCCTGATAGTAAGTCTCAATGGTTAAGTGATATTAATAATGATCTTATCGATTTTGCAATTGAGAGACCTTGCTTAATGAAACATCACTTGGAAGAAGTGTTCGATAGAGATATCTTAAATTTCAGTTGTGAGTTGGATGAGAGTGAAAATGTTTCATTCAGTATATCTCCCAACCCTGGGAATGGTGATATCTCAGTCAGTGTAGAAAATATTTATGTAGGAGAAGTCCACCTTAATGTTTATAACGCTATAGGCCAAGTGGTTCTAAAAAAACAAGACTTAGAAAATAATCACTTTATAAACATTGATCTTTCCGGGCTTAACAGGGGTACTTATATCATGGAGTTTTATTCCGGTACGTTTTCGGAAAGTATAAAGTATGTTTTATTAGACTGATGTAAATAAGTATATGCTAATTTACATCTATATCGTCATTTAATCTAAGTAGTTTAGAACACAATTGGCCTAATAAATACACTGGATTGGAAAGTGGACTTAATTTACAGTCCTGTAGTAGTGAATACGCGAGCAACAAAAAAAAGGAATGATCATAGATCATTCCTTTTTTTTATTATTCGTATGTGTTTATTTTCTTCTTTACACCTTACTCATTTTCTCTCTGAGTTCTTTTATCACAGGATCAGCAAGATATTCATCTAGTGTCTTGAGTCTATCTATGATACCATTTGGCGTAAGCTCAATTATTCTATTGGCTACCGTCTGCGTAAACTGATGATCATGAGTTGTAAAGACTACTGTTCCCGGAAACCCCATCAATGAGTTGTTAAATGCGGTGATACTCTCAAGATCTAAGTGATTGGTAGGTTCATCCAACATTAAGAAATTGGCTTCCTTCATCATCATTCTTGAAAGCATACATCTTACTTTTTCTCCTCCAGACAGAACATCAGACATCTTGAAAACCTCTTCTCCACCAAATAACATTTTACCTAAAAATCCACGAATATATTGCTCGTCTTTATTAGTAGAAAATTCTCTCAACCAATCCATAAGATTCTGTGGTGCATCACTGAAGAACGATTCGTTTTCTAAAGGAAGATAAGCCGTTGTAATTGTCTGACCAAATTCAAAGGTGCCGCTTTCAGCTTTGATTTCATTATTAAGTATCTGGAATAAGGCAGTTGTCGCAAGACCTTCTTTAGCGATGATCGCAATTTTGTCTCCTTTGTTGACAGTGAATTCTACGTCTTTCAGTAAGTGTCTACCATCGAGAACATAATTGAGTTGTTCGACTTTAAGAATCTGATCTCCAGCTTCTCTTTGTTGATCGAATATGATACCAGGATACTTTCTAGAAGAAGGTTTGATATCTTCCAACTTAAGTTTCTCTAGAGATTTCTTACGAGAAGTGGCCTGACGAGACTTAGAGGCATTGGCGCTGAATCGTTCTATAAACGCTTGCATTTCTTTTCTCTTATCGTCTATCTTTTTATTCTGAGATAACTTCTGCTTGAGTGCCAGTTGAGATGATTCATACCAGAAAGTATAGTTGCCACTGAATGCATTTATCTTATTGAAATCTATATCTACAATATGCGTACATACGGTATCTAGAAAGTGTCTATCGTGAGATACAACGATTACTGTATTGTTGAAGTTCAATAAGAAATCCTCTAACCAAGTTACGGTTTCTATATCAAGATCGTTGGTAGGCTCATCGAGTATCAATAGATCTGGATCACCGAATAAAGCTTGAGCTAATAAGACTCTTACTTTCTGATTACCATTCAGATCTTTGACGAGTTTGTGGTGATGTGCTTCTTCTATCCCAATACCACTTAGTAATGCTGCTGCTGATGGTTCTGCATTCCATCCGTCCATTTCTGCAAATGTCTCCTCTAGTTCTGATGCCCGCATACCATCATCATCATTGAAATCTGGTTTAGCGTAGATCGCATCTTTTTCTAGCATGATTGACCACAGTTTATCATGGCCCATCAATACTGTATTGAGAACGGTAACTTCATCAAATTCAAAATGATTCTGTCTCAGGACAGCCATTCGCTTTCCGGGTTCTAGGGTGATATCACCTTTGGTAGCATCTCTTTCTCCAGATATAATTTTTAAAAAAGTCGATTTTCCTGCGCCATTGGCGCCTATTACACCATAGCAATTAGAGTCACCAAAGAACACATTGGCATCATCAAATAATACTCTTTTACCAAATTGGTGGGTAAGATCAGTAACTGTAAGCATAATTGTCTTGAATTTGGGTGCAAATGTACGCCTAATATCAGTTGTGAGGGAGTGATAATAAGTAAAATAATATTAAGCGAGGACAGAAATAAATTATATCACGCAGATGTCGAAGTCTTTAAATTTTTTATCAAAATAGATTATACCGACCTCGTAACAATATTAAAAAGGGCGGCACCGAATATTCCCAGAAGTCCACCCACTGTGAGCCCATATTTACCTCTTATCTTAAGACCTAAACCTAAGTCAATTTCTTTGCCTTCGTTTCTTGTTCTATATATATCAAACCTAGAAGTTAAACTATAATGCTGCGCAAAATTAAGAGTAACTTCACTAGAGGATCCACCTTGTAAATAATGATTTCTTATGTTTTGTGATTTCTGTCTATTATAGGTTGATACAATAAAGCCAGGAGCTACATCTAAAGAAAACCTATCGTTTAGTCTTATGTGAAATGGAAATCTTATACCTGATTTTTCATACCCCCAGCGATCTCTATAGTGAACATCATAGAATAAATTTAAACCTATTGTCAAATTAGGATTAACCTTACCTCCTAAAATTTTTAAACTAAATCCTAAGCCAGGATATTTTTCTCTGCTCCCGTCAGTTTCTTTATTTTCACTAGATATTCTAAGAATTGTAAACTCCGCAAAACTACTACGAGCAATATCTATAGAATCATATCCAATTTTTATTATTTGGCCATTGAGAAGTAGACTATTCAAAATGAGATAAAGGACACCAAGGGTCTTTTTGTAATTTGAGTTGTTCATGTTCTATGATTTGTGCACTAATGCTGCAAGACTTAAAATAGCACATTTTTAAGCCATACCTCCGTTTACTTAACGACAGTCACATCCCCTGCAAAGGCTTGT
>JALZVB010000241.1 GCA_023300835.1 Saprospiraceae bacterium
AATGAATAATTTATCAATATTACATTTATAAGAAGGAACAATCTTATAGATATTACATTTATTGGAACGAATAATCTGCAATAATCACACTAATTAGAACGAATAAATTACAATTATTACATTTTTATGAATGAATAAATCATTAAATTTACATTTATTGTAACGAATAATTTCAATATAGTAGGTAGTTGTGGAATTTCATAGAGACATATATAGTCAACTTTTAGAATGGAAATCGAGGTCTGATCGTAAACCATTATTGCTTATGGGAGCCAGACAGATAGGAAAAACAACAGTGCTAAAATCGTTTGCTTCTAGAGAGTATGAGAAGTTCTTGTATATCAATCTAGAGCGAGAAGTTGAAGTGCATAGCTTTTTCAATGGAAGCATAGATCCTCAGACCATATTGAACAGTTTGAGTTTATTTCATGGGACTGAGATCAAGCCTCATACGACTTTACTCGTATTGGACGAAATACAGGAATGTAGAAATGCACTGACGGCCCTTAAGTATTTTGATGAAGAAAAACCTGATATTCATATCATAGGGGCGGGGTCGTTGCTAGGACTTACCGTTGCCAACACCAATAGTTTTCCAGTGGGTAAGGTAGAATTTATGGATATGTATCCGCTGTCATTCTCCGAGTATCTACAAGAAGCCGATAGCAAGTTACACAAGGCGTATCATCACTTCTTAGAATTGGAAAAAATCGAAAACATACCCGAAGCTTTCTACCGACCACTGCAGAGACAATTTAAAGAATATCTCCTATATGGCGGAATGCCTGAAGTTGCCTCATCATATATAAAGCACAGGAGTATGCGCAAGGCGCATACTATTCAAGATCGCATACTGCGATCTTATGAGATGGACTTTATAAAACATGCAGACGCCAATACGTCTTCTAAAATCAAGCAAACGTGGCAAGTAATACCTGCACAACTGGCCTCAGAAAATAAGAAGTTTGTCTATGGCACAATACGCAAAGGTGCGAGAGCCATTGAATTTGAGAAAGCTATTCTATGGCTCAAAGAGGCTGGCCTAGCATATCAAGTAAGCAGAATTAAAAAAGTAGGATTGCCGTTAAAAGCCTACGAAGATTTTTCTGCTTTTAAATTATATGTGTTTGAGACAGGTATTCTTATAAGACTGGCACGATTAGATCCAAGAGTATTTGTGTTAGGTGACGAACTTTTTACAGAATTCAAAGGCGCTCTAGCTGAAAATTATGTCTGTGCTTCTCTCAAAAAAGAAATAGGCTGGGTCCCATATTATTGGACATCAGATGGGAAAGCAGAAATAGATTTTGTCATAGAAAATGGCAAACACATTATTCCGATTGAAGTAAAATCAGGTAATGCCACAAAGGCTAAAAGCCTAGCCGTATATAAGAATCTATACAAACCCAAATTAAGGGTAAGGATCTCCGGCCTTAACCTCAAACTAACGGATGACCTACTTAACATACCCTTGTTCTATGCTGATCACAGTAACTATTTGATAGAAAAAGCAATGAAGTGAATTACGGTTTTACTATAATTTCTCATACAATAGCAGTTAATTTGTAACCAAGTGAGTAAGATCAGAATTTTACTTTCACTATACGAAATTTAAGAGACTGTAGCTCAGTTGGTTTAGAGCGCTGCCTTGACAGGGCAGAGGTCGTGGGTTCGAATCCCTCCAGTCTCACTCTTATTTCCCACTTTATCTTTAGGTCCTATTCTAAAAATACTCTCGCTCCATATCGTAATATATTTTATCTAACAACTCTCCGAGTATTATTGATTCAGATCTGAATGTCTGATTATTATCCAGTTGCCTGTCTACGGCTCTGCTGTCGCCTTCAATAATATATTCATTAATAGACTCCACATTTACTTGTTCAAATCTCCGCGTCTTGTAACCACAAAATGAATTACCGTATGTCTCACCTATCGATCTCATGACATAAGTCCGCTCAGTACGACGATTTACGACAGATGCCGTAACGCTTCTATATACAGGTACTCTTATCTCAGCGCCACTTGTATCTCTCTGTGTCGTATAGCCATCTTCGATTTCTTTAGAATATCTTTCTCTTCCTTCTACAATTCTATCATTGCTTTCGATATCAAAACTGAAGTCAATAGAACAATCTGTAGCAATATTTTTATCAAAATATACTTCTAAGAACCGTTTACTTTTACGTTCTAAGTCTTGAAATTTCCTATCTAAATCCCATTGAGATAAGCCAGAAAAAGCCGCTCTTGCTCTTATAAGTAACCGTACTACCCCAGCCTCATAAGATTCATCCATCGCCTTATCAATTCCTGGAAAATCTGGATTGTAATAGGCTGCCTTTTCATATTGTAGAAAAGCATCTTGAGCAGCTCGTTTATCACCATTTTTTACATACAGTGCATAACTGTCGTTACCTAGTTTATGTAGATTTTCAGCAAGATCCATCGTCAGAACATTTTGTTGATCTTGTATGCCAGACATTACTGTAGCGTAATCATTATTGAGATATAAACTACCTCTATTATAATCATCAATAAGTTCATCGTAGATAATATAGGCTTCTTCCCACTCGTCTACATAATTCGTATTGGCTAATATTTTAGCTTGAGATTCTTTCTCTTTGAGAATTTCATTGAACGCTTTAGATAGTGTATTTCTATCTTTTCTATTTTTGCTACCTTTCTTTAAGCTCTTAAGCGCTGAGGTATAAGCTTTTTCATAGTTACCTTTCTCTAATAGCTTCTGGGGACTAGAGCAAGAAATAAGCAAACCCAAGAAAACAATTGTAAACAGTGAAATGATGTAACGAAAAAGCATTTTAGATAATTTTAGTCAATAACATTATGAATTCCCAAAATATATAAAAACTCTTACATGTGATCCAATGTCACCGAATACTCTCTGTTAAAGCATGGCAAACCCAGCTTATTTACCAAATTTTAGCATTTAGTTTATTTAGATATAATTGAATTGTGGTTAGCTATTTCACTCCTACGTAACTACATCAGCTACACTGGCTCTTAGTGCTATTAATATTTCGCTTCTCTAGAGTTTTGAAGTATTACTAATATGAGTATCTCGATCAGGATTTATTAGATGATGGTCTATGTTATGGGCTAATCTAGTCTTGCAATTCCTAATTAGCCGTGCGGTATTAAAATTTCATAAAACTGATCTGCTCAGTTCTATCCTTATTGACAATTGATAATGCGTACATGCCTACTGGCAAACTTGTCACTTCTAGAGATTTAGTAAGTTTTCTTTGAACAACAACCTTACCCATAAAATCTGTCACATAGTATTGAACCCCTATACAGGTAACGCTTGAATTAAAAACTTTAATTGAATCTACTTTACATTTTACAGAAATATGTGAAGGTGAAGTACATGACGGATACAGTATATCAGGAACGTACAATGACAGTTATAATATAAATCCCGGATGCGATTCTGTGAGAATATTAGACCTTATTGTTAATGGTCCTCGTATAGATATGGAAGAAAAAGAAATCTGTGAAGGTGATACGTATCAAGGCTATACAGAAACAGGGTTCTACATAGATACAACAAGCACTTGGGGATGTGGAACGATAAGAAATATTGACTTAAGTGTCCTTCCCACTTCTTACGGTAATGTAGATGTCATTAAGTGCGAAGGAGAAATCTATGATGGTAGAACAACGTCAGAGACCTATCAATCTAATTTCCCTTATACCAACGCCGTAGGATGTGATTCTTTCTTAACAATAAATCTTACTTTTTTAACACCAGATGTGAAAAATGTACTTTTCGAACTTTGTTCAGGAGAACTGCACGAAGGTTATTCTAGTCCTGGCATCTACCAAGATACATTCACAAATGTAAACGGCTGCGATTCAATACGGACATTGACATTGAATGAAAGAGTGGCTACTCAGACTTTTCTTTCTGAAACCATCTGTGAGGGCGACCAACATTCAGGTTATACAGAAACAGGTATTTATGTAGATGATTTCGTTGCGTATAATGGTTGTGATTCTGTAAGAACATTAGATCTGTCTGTCAATGCTATCCAAAAAACATTCATACAAAAAAGTATCTGTGAGGGCGAATCTTTTCTAGGATATACAATAGAAGATATTTATACAACAAATGAAACGGGATCAAACGGCTGTGATTCCATTTGGACACTGGAGCTCAATATATTAGAAGCTCCTATCACTACAATCTCAGAATCCATCTGCACTGGCGAAAACATACAAGGTTATACTGAAGCAGGAACATATAGTGACACCTATACAGGAGTCAATGGTTGCGATTCTGTGAGAATACTGAATCTAGAGCTTACAGAAATAATAGATTTCTCATTCTCAGAATCCATCTGTCAAGGCGAACAGTACGACGGTTATGACACTACCGGCAGTTATACCGACACCTACACGGGATCAAATGGTTGCGATTCCATCAGGACATTACATCTCAATATACTTTCACATACTATAATTGAAGAAGAAATACATTTATGTATAGGCGAAGCGTACAGGGGGTATTCTATGCCTGGAAATTATACTGAATATCATAGTAGTGAAAACGGTTGTGATTCATTCCACTTAATCAATGTCCTAAGAATATCTAGAGAAGATCCGATCTGTGCATTTGAATTTGACACAAAAGCTAAAAAAATAAGTGATACAGATTTTCTAGAAATGTACCCATCTCTTACTGATGGAATTATCTGGTTAAAAGTTAATAAACCCAGTAGACTACCTTCTGAATTATTA
>JALZVB010000242.1 GCA_023300835.1 Saprospiraceae bacterium
AGTCCTCTAGCATTTGATGGACCTCAGGTTCTAGGCTCATGATTTCTCTGATTCTTTCAGTTGCGCCTATGGATCCAAATATTTCTGTGGTAAAATTACCAAGGCCTGCTATAGAAGCGCCTATCATAGAAGTGATAGTTACAAATGTGGTTAACTCACCTGATGTCATTTCACCTTTCTGTAACATGGTTGCGCCCATAAATACGATGAAACATATGGCACCAAAAAAAATAGTCACTATGAAAAATGAAAACCAAGCTCTAGATTTTGCGTATCTGAGTGATAGTGTAACGACATCTTTTATAGATGAGGTATAACGAGCTGTTTCAAAATCTTCATTGGCAAATGCCTTTACAACTTGTATTCCTTGTATGGATTCTCCTAATAGTGAATTGGATTCAGCCAGTTTGGCTTGTCTTTCTTTAGATAGTTTTCTTATTGATTTTGCAAAGAAAACAGCGGCAATTACCACAACAGGAATTGTCAGTAACATGATCAGTGATAAGCCAGGCGTCATATATACAATAAGCGCTATCCCAACGAGAAGCGTAACAATCTGTCTGAAGAACTCTATTAGTGTAATAGAAAACACATTATACAGCTTAGTCACATCTGCACTCACTCTACTTATGAGTTCACCAGAAGAATTTTCTTCAAAGAAAGTAATAGGAAGCGCAATCATCTTATTATGAATATCTTTTCTGATGTCCGCGATCCCATTTTCGCTCAGTTGAGCAGTTAAGACAACTCTCAGAAAAGAGCTGATCCCTTGCACAATCAGCACAACGATCATTACTAGGCCGATATGTTGTAGTGTAAGTCCAGAATCTGAATTTCCATCTGCCACATCTATAAGCTGGCCAATGAAATAGAATATGGCATAAAATGTCAGCGTACTTATAAATACAAGCATCAGCGAACTGATAAAGTACCATTTATAGGGTTTGATATAGTCAAAAATCAGGAGGGCTTTCCTGAAATTCTCTTTATTCATTTTGACTTTTTCGTCAGGTTCTGACGAATTGTTTCTGCGTCTCATAACGGTATGTAACTATAAAATAGACCTAATTGTTGATCTGAATTTCAATTATACCATTTCTGTCTCAAGTTGTCGCATTAGATATAAATTATGAATTTGCTTAAGTCAAGACAGAAAACGAGTCATAGCAATAGCTGTGACGTGTTTTTTAGCTCAGAAGTAGACTAATTCGATCGAAACATATTTGACTTTCTGAAACAATAATGGTATTGAACCACAAGTTTAAAGCTTTATATCAAGAATTAACAAGATTGAAATTATCTTATCACCAATAGTAATAATGTGGTTATCACGTTCTTCCAGTTAACAATACTTGGTAATTACAAAAATCACCTTAATATTACATTCCATTTGGTTGATATGAAGATATCATTAAAAGGGAATCTGGTGAGAATCCAGAACAGTCCCCGCTGCTGTAAGCTCGTATAGCGATATTACTATTAGATCCACTGGTAACTTTTTAATACTGGGAAGGAAGTAATGTCAGAGTAAGTCAGAAGACCTGCCTCATGGTACATTTTTATTAATTCACAACTCTCGGAGGAAGTGTAGTTGGATTCAAAGCATATGCCTATCCTATGGTGTATGTATTGTCCATACATATCTAGAAGAGGGTTACTTTTTTTGTAAAAAAGAAAACCCCTGAGTTACAGGTTATACATCATCGCCACATTTTGCACCCTGCTTTCATGGTCTATGAAAGGGCAGTCGGATTCTATCAATATATCCACAATAGAAATCTATGCCAGCAAATCTGTCAATAGTGGTCAGGAGATTATAGTGAGTAAAAATGTTATCAACCTATCACAGCTCCTCAATCAGAAAAACAGTATTTATATCAAGTCTTATGGACGAGGCAGTGCGGCTACGCTATCCATAAGGGGCGGGTCTTCTAATCAGAACATCGTGCTATGGGAAGATATTCCTATTAATAACCCTATGCTAGGACTGAGTGATCTTTCACTTATTAATCCGCTGTTATTCAATGAGATGCGTATCAATAAAGGGGGACAGTCAGTATATGGTGGCAGTGGTGGAATCTCAGGCAGTTTGGCACTGCGTAATAAATCTAAAGATGATACAAGTATAACTGTGATTAATGGTTTAGGCAGTTTTGGTTATAGAGAACATGGTTTACTTACACAGCTCAAGGCGAGATCTCTCAACTGGTCGTCTAGGCTGGTTTACAATCGGTCTGATAATGATTTTGGCTATACCGTCAGTACAATAAATAGAGACCAAACTAATGCTTATTTCCGATCTCTAGGTTGGGTTCAAAAGCTGACTTACGATATAAGTCACTACCATCAATTGAGTCTAGACACTTGGGTCAATGACAGTTATCGTGAGATCCCGCCACTCACGACACAGACCCGGTCTGATGACTTTCAGATAGATAAAAACTATAGAGCTGCCATAGGATATCGGTATACCAAAAATAGAGTTACAACAGAGCTAAAGTGGGCATATCTCAATGAGGCCAATGATTTTTTCCAACCTCTGAATCGTTACGAATTCAAAAACAGATTCAGAAAATATTTTGGCTATAGCCAAATAAAATTCTTGACCACAGCGACGACTTATAGTATCAAAATAGAATATAGCGATATAAAAGGAAGCACAAGCCAATATGCCTTGACGGATGAGCAACAGAGAAGATATGCCTTATCTGGTGGCGTAAAAAAAATCTACGATAATCTTACAGTACAAGTAGACGGTAGGCAAGAATGGAATCAGGGGAAGTCATCAGGATTCTCACCAGCCTTACAACTGACTTACCGATACAGAGACATAGAGATATCATCTCAATTATCAAGAGAGTTTAGGTTCCCTACATTGAATGAGTTGTTTTGGCGACCATCTTCAACGATATCTGTAGAGCCAGAATATGGCTGGGATCAATCTTTGGAACTATCATATAGTCACAAAAAGTCATTTGGCGTAACATGGGCACCATTCCACAGATTGATTAATAATTGGGTATTATGGACACCAGATGGTGGCAGCAGCTTTATGGCTCAGAACCTTGCTAAAGTAAGGTCATATGGAATGGAATTATCAACTCATAAATCATGGTCACAGCGAAAAGTCAAGACGACAATATCTGGAAATTATAACTATACCAGATCAACAAACTTAGTAGCCTTCGATTTGCCTAAAATAGACGAGGGGTCACAATTGCTTTATATTCCCATCCATCAGGCAGGCCTCAGAATAGATCAGAGGTATCGAGACTGGGGATGGCATGTATCCAGTAATTATACAGGCAGCGTAAATGGTATCAACGAAGAAGTGCCTGGATTTCTACTTCTCGATGGCGCCATAACTAAGACAATAGGAAAACAACTATCCGGTTCACTTACTCTAAGCCTAGAGAATATTCTATCAAAATCATACATGGTTACTGAACGAAGACCCATGCCTGGTAGGACACTTAATGTGAGATGGATTACAACTTTTAATAAAAACAAATAACAAAATATTTACGATGAAAGTATTAATGACAATGTGCATGATGACCCTTTGGGTTTCTTTATTGATAGGGCAGACGGTTGCAGATTTTGAAGGGTTCCAGATAGAGAAAGATACTTTTCTTAATGGCAGTGATGGTTCTGGAGGTTTTGCTTCAGGCAATATATTTTTGCCTAATGATTATAATACAGAGTTTTCGTTCTGGTCAGGCTGGTCTATTTCTTCAGCAACAGATAACACGACGCCAGGATTTACTAATCAATACAGTGCAATAAGTGGAGCTGGTTTCAATTCAGATACCTATGCGACAACATTTGTAAGTGGCGAATCTATTATTATCCTAGAGAATGATGCCACTGGTGGCGTTGTAGAAGGCCTGTATATTAACAATGGCACTTACCCTTACTTGAGTATGCAAGATGGTGATTCATTTGCCAAAAGATTTGGTGGCATCGATGGGACAGACCCTGACTTTTTCTTACTCACAATCAAGTCTTATACTAATGGGGTATTGTCTCAGGATAGTGTTGATTTTTACTTAGCAGACTTTAGGTTTGACAACAGTTCTGATGATTACATATTAGATGAGTGGACTTTTGTTTCGCTAGAGACATTAGGTAATATTGATAGCTTGAGTTTCACATTGAGCTCAAGTGACAATGGTACATTTGGAATGAATACACCTGCTTATTTCTGTATAGATGACTTGACGACAAGAGATATGCCGACCTCTATTGACGATCAACTAGAAGTAACAAGAATCACAGTTTTCCCTAATCCTACAACAGATTATATTAATGTAATAACCAATGATGCAGCTGGATTGATAAACATAACAGACGTTATAGGTAACCTTATTTACACAGAGAAGATCTCACTGAATCAGAATGTTATTGATGTAAGTCGTTATAAAGCTGGGTTATATAACCTAAGTGTACAAACTAAAGGAGGCATAACTACTCAGACATTTGTAAAGAAATAGATACTTTATTCCAATCATAAACTGTTCAGAATCAGTCGATTAAACGATTTCAACTATTTAAAATCAAAAAACTTTACAAACGACCCAACCTATCAACTGATATGTCAGTCTTTGTAAGTAAATCAGCTATGAAAAAGCATTTCTTTTTTTGAAGAAATTCAGAGAAGTTTTTTCTTTTAAATTCTTTAATAAGGTCATAAAGTTCCACCCTATACCAGTCTCAACTAAGGTTTGTATTTGATGGAATTTTTGGCCTTATTTTTTTTGTGCATCTAGATATTGGTTTTTAAGCCTTTTATTCCTAACTTTCGTAAGAGAACTAATATCTCATTAATTGGAAGTAGAAGCTATCATACAAGGTTGTATCAACAATGACAGAGTCAGTCAGGAGAAATTGTATCGACAATATTTTCCGACAATGATGTCTATGTGTATGCGGTACATAAATGATAGAGACCGATCTGCAGCGATTGTAAATGATGGATTCTTAAAAGTTTTTACTAAGATCCAACAATATACTGGTAGAGGTAGTTTTGAAGGTTGGGTAAGGAGAATAGTATTCAGAAGTTTATCAGATGCGATAAGGAAAGATGCCAAATACATAAAGTTTATGGTGTTTGACTCCTACGATGTTAATGACAACACATCTCCTCTAGATAAATTGCATGAAGAGGATCTGCTGAAATTAATAGATGTGTTGCCACCTGCAAGTGGAGATGTGTTTATCCTATATGCCATACAAGGTTATTCTCATAAAGAAATAGCTAAAATGAGAGGTATAAATGTAGGTACATCCAAGTGGCATCTGTCAGAAGCGAGAAGAAGGTTGAGAGAATTAATTAAAACGGAAAGCCAGAGTAATGCAGGATAACCCGCATACACATATAGAAGAAGCGTTTGTAGATAGATCTTGGGAGTCTATGTCAACAGCTCTTGACAAGGTATTACCTGTCCAGAATGACGTAGTTGCTACAGCAGTGACTTCTAATTACAAAAATATATTCTTAGGCTTATTGTTTGGGATATTGATCTCAATTATGAGTTTCTCATATTACTTGACATACCAGATTCCTGCAACGCATCTGACAAGAGAAACCTTTATTTATAAGAATATTCCAGTCGTTTCTATTGAATCTGACAAAAAGCAATATATTGCAGCGGGCAATAAGAATAACTATAATGTCAATAATGGTTTTTCTAGTGATTCACTAGATTTTCAAGAGAATAGGCGGAATAATATTTCGAAAATTGGGCTTTCGGACAAAGATATTAATCCAAATAAATCAGTTTCTAAGAAAATTGCCGATACTAATATCGAACCAGTATCAAAGAGACTTCAATATTTAGATAGTCATGAGGCTATTGATAATATGAAGTCTCTTTCTATTTCTACTATACAAGATGATGAAGCCTCGATAGATACTCCTAAGCGACCTATCCGATATAACCTTGGGTTACTTACCTTAGTTGCTAATGCACTTGATTATACAGGTTATGGTTTCAGCACAGGGCTAGATATTCCGATAGGTAACAAGTTTGCGATAAACACGGGATTAGCTGTGAATTTTATATCAAGAGATTATTATTTCTTACCTCCAATAGATAGATCAGCAAAAGCACTGGATAAGATAGATACTGAAAACACAAGCAGTTATTATCAAGGCTTACAAAGTTTCAATCAGATATACTTTCCACTTAACTTTAATTATACCCTTACCGAAGGCTTGAGTATAAACTCAGGTGTAAAGGTCAGATATACTTATTCCGAAACAATTAACAATGAGTTAGTCGTCGCAAATAATGTGAGATCTAGGGTTTCAGAATCAGATTACTACTCTAATACAACGATAGGTTTTTCTGCAGGATTTAAATATAAGCTAGGAAGCAACTTTAGTATTTTATTAGATTCAGAGTGGGGGATGGGTTCTCTTGTAGACCCAACGCTTTTTTCTGCGCCCAAAAATAGAAAATACGATCTTAACATGATTAATTTCGGTACGAATTACTCTTTCTAAAAAAAAGGAGAAGCAACAACAATTAAAAATCGTATTCAATGGCTTCTAAAAAAGAAATTCTAAATAAAATTAGAATTTTCATAACGCAGAGTTTTGACTCACCACAGAAAGCCTTTGATTTTTTTGATAAAAATCAAGATGGTTACCTTACAAAAAAGGAACTTAAAAAACTTATTAAAAGTGCCAATGTAAATGCGTTTGTCTCATCAATGGTAGCCCGTAAAATGATTGCTGGATTAGATGAGGACGGTAATAAGAAATTCGACTGGAGAGAATTCAAAAAAGCCGTCGAGAAATTAATAGCTGAGGATACCTCAGAAACAAAGGTATAATTTAGCTGAGACACTTTCTACACATATCTTACCAGGGAACAGCCTATCGTGGCTGGCAACGACAATCTAATGTTATTTCTGTACAGGAAGTTATAGAGGTTGCACTTAGGCGTATTCTGCATAAGCCTACATTATATATAGTAGGTTGTGGTAGGACAGATGCTGGTGTCCACGCCTCGCAGTTTTTTGCCCATTTTGATTATAATGTTTCATGGAATTTTGATCTTCTTTATAGACTTAATAGAGTCTTACCCAATGACATAGTTATAAATGAAATCATACCCGTAGAAGGTGTTCCCAATGCTAGATTTGCAGCGGTATCTAGAAGTTATACATATCATATCCATATGCGGCACAACCCTTTTAGAGCAGAATTTTCTACTTATTGGGATGCAAAGAATATAGACATAGTTGCGATGCAAAAAGCCGTTGAACTATTACCTAAGTATTCTGATTATCGCAATTTTTGTCTAAGTCCTGATAAGCATAAAAGTACGCTGTGTCAAGTTACTGCGGCTTCTCTAGAATACAATAATGATGCTCTGGTATTCCGTATTTCTGCCAATAGATTCCTGAGAGCTATGATAAGAAAGATCGTGTGGTCGCTGCAAGAAATAGGGGAAAAAAAAATGATGATTGAAGAATTTGAATTATACCTCAATAGTAAAGACAGCAATGTCATATTAAAATCTGCATTCCCTCAAGGATTATATCTC
>JALZVB010000243.1 GCA_023300835.1 Saprospiraceae bacterium
AGGCCATTGTGTCCACCGTCAGAACCTTTAGGCTTTAGGCGCAAGACGCCATAGTCTAGACTGAGATCATCAACTATGACGAGTAGGTTTTCAGGTTTGATTTTGAGTTTACTCATCCAATAATTTACAGCCTTTCCGCTTCTATTCATATATGTGGAAGGCTTAAGTAAATGTATCTGGCGGCCTTTGTGTTTTATGAGTGCCGTATCACCCAAGGTAGTAGGCTTGAATGTTCCTTTATAAGCTTCCGCCAAATGATCTACAACATCAAACCCGACGTTGTGTCTCGTGCCATCATATTCTCCGCCCATATTCCCTAGGCCTACAACTAAATACTTCATCTGAGGATCAAATTCTTCTTTCTTATTAAAAAGACTACTAAACCATTGTACTATACCCATAATTGAGATTACATTAAGACATCGGGGTAGTAGTTACTTATTACCCAACGGAAGATATTGAGAAATCGTTTCTAAGTCAATAAATTCTTAATAATACTAGATAGTGTTTTTCCATCAGCTTGTCCCGCTAATTTCTTGGATGCCATTCCCATGACTTTTCCCATGTCTTTCATATTAGTAGCTCCTGTAGTCGCGATTATTTCCTTCAATATAGGCATCAATTCTGCCTCAGACAGTTGTTGAGGTAAGTAGCGTTGTAGTACAGCGATTTCTTCTCTTTCTGTAGCCGCAAGTTCTTCTCTGTCTTGCTTAACATAGATCTCAAGAGAATCTTGTCTTGACTTTATAAGTTTCTGAACAAGTTTTATCTCGCTTTCATCATTGAGTTCAGTACCAGAACCATCTGTTTTGATTAGTATTATGGCTGCTTTGATCGCTCTTATGGTTCTCATTGCCGCTTTATCCTTAGCTTTCATTGCGGTCTTAAGATCGCCCATGATTTTAGTTTCTAAACTCATATCTGTTTATTTTATGCTTGTTTATTTAACTTTCGTACGAAAGTATAATTAATACAAATTTATTGTTCTTCTCCTTCTGATGCTGTTCTTTCTGCTGCAATCTGATTAGTAATCGTTACAAACTCTTGAACGCCTAGTTGTTCTGGTCTCATCTGATAACTTTCACCTATAGTATTATCTGTAAATGCTTTCAGTGTATTACGGAGCTTTTTACGACGCTGTGAGAAAGCTAGTTTTATGACCTGTGCATATAATTTTGGGTCACAACCTAGGTCTTGGTTGTTTTTTCGTCGCAAGACAATTACAGAAGAATTGACCTTGGGAGGTGGATCAAAGGCATCTGGACCTATATCAAATATCTTTTCTGCCGTATAGAATGCCTGTGCTCTCAGGCTAATAATACCATGTTTTCGACCACCTGGAGTAGCACATATTCTCTCGGCCACTTCTTTCTGGAACATACCTACCATAACGGGTATATGCGCTTTGTTTTCTAGCATTCTGAAAATAATCTGGCTAGATATGTTGTATGGGAAGTTACCTACCAGACTGTAAGATTTGCCTTGGAACATATTAACCAGGTCAGCTTGTATAAAATCTTCATTGACAACTTTGACAGGTGATATGGTCTGACACAATATATTGACCATGTCTTCATCATACTCGATTGCCTTGAACTGTGGATATACTTTCTCTAATTCAAATGTAAGAACGCCTTGTCCAGGGCCTACTTCTAGCATAGGCTGGGTTGTGGGACAAGTATCATTTATGAGATTTACTATCCTACTTATGACCTGATCATCACATAGAAAGTGCTGTCCAAGGTGTTTTTTAGCTTTCATAAAGAATCGAATAATTTGGCCAAAATGACGAATATAACCTATTGATAATCAATTATTTGATTTTAGGGAAGACAATAATGATAACTCGATTATCTTTGTGCTGAATCAAGTGATGATATGTCAAAAATAAAAATCGGAATAACAATAGGTGATATCAATGGGATAGGACCGGAGGTAATTATAAAAGCCCTTTCTCACCCCAAGATAACGGACTTCTTTGTCCCTATTATATACGGATCTACCAAAGTTCTCTCTCATTACCTCAATATTTACAAGGATATACACCTTCCTTATGTATCTACTCAGGATGTAGAAAGTGCTGCACATCATAAGATAAATGTTATCAATGTAGGCGGCGATAATGTAAAAGTCTCAATGGGACAGGCGACTAAAGTCAGTGGAGAAATAGCTATGAAAGCCATTGAAGCTGCTGTAAAAGATGCCAAAGACGGTAAATTAGACGCCATTGTAACAGCGCCTATCAACAAGGAAGCTATGGAAATGGCAGGATTTAAGCATGTTGGCCATACAGAATACCTTACTGAAGCGTTTGAAGCACCAGAATCTGTAATGACGATGGTATCTGATTCAGCGATCATAGCTGTAGCCAGTAACCATGTGCCTGTATCTAAAATTGCCGAAAGCTTAAGCAAACACGTACTTCTCAGAAAAATGAAAGTATTGACGAATGCGCTTAAAACTGATTTTGGTTTTGAGAAGCCAATGATAGGTGTTCTAGGACTCAATCCACATGCTGGCGACGGTGGTGTTATAGGAGGTGAAGAAAAAGAATATATTATCCCTGCGATAATGGAAGCTAAGCGAAACCAGATACTTGTCTCTGGTCCACATCCAGCAGATGGATTCTTTGGATCTTCTGATTTTACAAAAGTAGACGCGATTCTAGCTATGTATCATGATCAGGGGCTTATCCCGTTCAAATTACTATCGTTTGGTAATGGTGTAAATTATACAGCAGGGTTACCCGTTATAAGAACTTCTCCAGATCATGGAACGGCATATGATATTGTAGGTAAAGATAAGGCTGATCCCAGTTCATTAAGAAAAGCGTTGTTCCTTGCTAAGGACTTGTTTAATAACAGGAAGTTGGCGAAGGAGTTTAAGAGAGAGAGACCAGCTAAAAAAGCTAGTAGCAAATCGAGATAAAAAAAGAGTGCCAAAGCATAAGGAGGAAATCCAAGATTAGGTTGAGATTTAGGTTCTAAAAAAATCTTCCCTAGGTTGGTTAACTTACTCGTATCACCTCTATTTCTTTGGCACACTCAAATATAGTGGATTTATATATATATAATTTAATTATATATTAAATAAATCCTGATTTCGTCTAAAAAATCAATAATAACGCTTTCCCGTTATAACTTTAACTAAAATTTTTGTTTTTCGATGGACTAATAAGTCCTTACTTTCCGCATAGATGGGTTAGCATTTCTATCTAGGGACTGTAAATTATACTTCTCTACTTTACTAATAAGTTTTTGAGCATATTGTTTATCGGTGGCATATCCTGCTTTTTTGAGCCCGTGTGCCCATCCTCGATAGTCTGTCTTACCCAGTTTGAATAATTTCTTATAATGTTCGGTATGTTTCAAGAAATTAGAGTGATCAACATATGAATCTAAAGCTGAATCGTAAGCTCTAAAACAAGATTTGATGATTTTTCCCTGTGCATTGGTATCATCATCTTTATGATAGTATGTGTTTCCGTTCCAATATCGCTTACACTTAATACCAAAATGGTTATTGGCTTTAGTAGCGAGATTACTCTGTCCGTAATTAGACTCATGCAATCCTTGTGCAATGGTTATGCTGGCAGGAATTCCAGTACGATACATTTCTATTATGGCCAACTCCTTATACGCTTCAATGTAGTTGTAGGCCGCTTTTTCCATTCTGTTCTCAGTAGGCATAATAGTGGCCATTAAGAACATGAGGATGTTCAGGTATATTAAATTCAAAATCAGGTCGTTTGATTATATTTATCCAAAAGCTGTGCCATGATCCATATTATGAGTGATTCTATTGATCTAAAGGATAGAAAAAAACATCTATTCAAGGATAAGATTCTTAAGAAAGCATTTAAGAATTTAGAACCCCTATATCTTCCGCCATCTGGAAATGTATATAATGAACTTATCAAGGCTATCGTCTATCAACAGATCTCATATAAAGCCGCTGATGCTATCTTTGGAAGACTTTCTAGTCTGTTTCAGGATAAGCTCTATGAGCCCCAAGAAATGTTGGAGCATACTCATGATACGCTGCGATCAATAGGTTTATCTAATCAGAAAGCGACGTACTGTCGTAATATCTCAGAGTACTTTCTTGCGCATGCGCTTTATGATTGTGATTGGAGTAAGAGAGATGATAAAAGCATTATCAAATTACTCACAGAGATAAAAGGCGTAGGGCAGTGGACCGCAGAGATGATGCTTTTGTTTGAGTTGAAACGTCCTGATGTTTTTCCAGTAGGTGACCTTGCGATCAGACAAGCCCTCATCAGTTTATACGGATTGACTGCTGAAAAGAAAGCGCTTATCAAAGAACTTAATCAGATGTCAGAGAAATGGAAACCATACCGGAGTACGGTTACGTTGTATTTGTGGAGTTGGAAGCGGGCGCAGGAGTTAATTAAAAAAGCTACCTAAAAAAACAACGAAGCCCTGTTATCACTACTCTTATCCACATCGATTGAACCCTATGAGACATATTACGTTAAGTGTAAAAAACAAACACATGTTCGGACTTTTTAAGAAGAAAAACCCTATTGATAAATTACAAGCGGAGTATAAAAAGCTACAAGAAGAAGCATTCATATTATCTAAGACGGACCGCAAAGCATCTGACTCTAAAACAGCTGAAGCTGAAGAAGTCATGAAGCAAATTATGAAAATTAAGGGTGAGTAAGTATAGTACTAAACGGTCTTAGGTTTTAGTTCGTGTTTAGCCCAACTGGATTTATGTCTTTCATTCTTGGATTTTTGTAGACAAAGAAGTTAACGGGTTCTTTCTTGTTTTTAACAAAACGAATCCCTTCCCATAGTTCTCCGCAATCATTGTGTAGATGTGCAAAACTGTGGAGGTGTAATTGGCCGCGGCCTTCTACAATTATGGAACTGCCAGCAGGCATAGCCGTTCTTCCGTGTATATCTAATCTACCTTTATCTGTAATTATTATATTATGACGTATGTCTCTGTCTCCTTTCCATTCGACATGATCGCTAATAATAATTGTCTTTGTCACGTCTAGCTTACACCAGTCTTTTACTAGTAGTTTCCTTGTTCTAGAGTCAAATCGATTGAGCCCTTTATGTATTTTTCCTATCTGACATGGGGTATAAGTCAATTGTTGGTTATTATAATCCATGACATTGTTGGAATGAGGTCCGTCGCATGGCGCTGGTGCATTAGCATCAAAACAATTGGGATGAGAGGGGGTATCATCACATCCATCATGTTTGGTCCATGCATGTGCTAGACCTAGAACATGTCCGATCTCATGATTAATAAGGCCTGCATGAAACCAAGATTCATGGCCTCCGTGAAATAAACCAGAAATTTTAATTGAAGTTCCTAGTGCAATTCCTGTGCTTTTGACTCTGTAAGTTTTAGACTTGATACTGTCGTTAGGTTGTGCCATTACAAATATATTCAGGATAGAATCTCCGCCTACAACATGTTTAGAAATGACATTTTTCTTATAGTTATTTTTCTTCTTTCCTTTATGTAGAAAGTAATATTCCTTCTCTTCTATATGAAGATAAAAGCCATCGTCTTCTGGATCATTAGTTGCTGGAACTACAACATATCTGAATCCGGGGTCTAATACAGGAGTATTGTTACCGATAGGTAGTGTCATTTTATCATTCTTTCCCAGTCGTCCATTAGCATACTTCATAGCAGCCTTCATGTATTTACGACCTTCATCTAGAGAATAATTGTTATCTCTGGCAGGGGAATCTATGAAATGGACATTACATCTAATTGTACGATTCTGGTGATATTCATCTGGACAATTATTGATGGATTCGTAGCCAGGTCTTTTGTAATTTTCTTCTTCCTCACTAGGAATAGCTTGCGTAAAATCTGATATATAAACGTCTCGTATTTTAGGAGAGCAGGTAATCGATGTAAATACAATAATGGCCAGAAGAAAAAGTCTCATAGGTTATAACTTGTAGCTTGTAAGATAAGAGGATTTTATCAAACGTAACTTGCACTACTGAAAAGCTTCCAACATCCTCAATAATCTATCAGATGTCATAATAAAGTATGTAACAAACAGAAGCACTACGATAATATATAACAACCTGAGATTAGCTTTTTTCTTGTATTGAGATCTTATGTCTTTATTAACACCGATATAGTTGTTTTTGAACCCCATTTTGATACGTTCCTTAGCCAGGTCTTCATCAGTTATGTTTTTATACTGCTTGAGACGGTGTTCTAGCGCTTCCTTGTCTGGGTTATAAAACCGAGGTATATAGCCAAATGTCTTATGTTTTGTTCTTTTTCCAAATGAAATCATACGGCTGGGTTTTAAATTTATAGTCTGAAAATATTACTTTTTTATCAGAACGACATTCACAATGTACTTTTTACATAGTTTATGTCGCATTGGTATTAGAACTGACATCAATTGTCTAAAATATAGATGCTTATAATTGAGGTTTTGGTTGGTTAATAAATTGTTGGTTTTGTGTTGGCAATTTGACAGTTATAATTGACTTCAACTAAGACAATAGGTTACTTTTGTATTTCTCGCATTTTTAATCTGTAAGCAAACCGCTATTGAATTATGAGTGACCAAATAAAACATGAATGTGGGCTAGCCTTCATAAGATTGAAGAAGCCACTAAAATACTATCATGAAAAGTATGGCACTCCGCTGTATGGCTTGCAGAAAATGCAAGTCCTCATGCAAAAACAACGTAACAGAGGCCAGGATGGTGCAGGATTGGCTACCATTAAGCTTAATATGCCTCCAGGTTCTAGATATATAAGTCGTAAGCGTAGCAATACTCCAACTTATATGACCGACCTTTTTATGGAAGTGTATAAGTATTACAACGATTTATCTTCTGAGGAACTGGCAGATACAGAGGCGATCAAGCGTAATCTTCCTTATGCGGGTGAAGTACTTCTAGGTCACTTGCGTTATGGCACACATGGGACGAATTCTATAGAATCTGTGCATCCGTTTTTGCGACTTAATAATTGGATGACACGTAACCTTGTATTAGCTGGTAATTTTAACCTTACCAATGTTAATAGTTTGTTTGAAGAGTTGATTTCTTTTGGACAACATCCTAAGGAAGCTTCTGATACTGTTACAGTGATGGAGAAGATAGGACACTTTCTAGATGACGAAGTCCAGAAATTGTTCAATTTCTATAAAGCCAGTGGTCATGATAATAATACCATTACTGAACTTATAGCGGAGAAGTTAGATATTAAGAACTTACTCCAACGAGCAACGAGAAAATTTGACGGAGGATATGTAATGGCTGGGATATTAGGTCATGGAGATGCCTTTGTTGTGAGAGATCCACAAGGTATAAGACCTGCTTACTACTATGAGAATGATGAGATTGTAGTTGTTGCCTCAGAACGACCAGCGATACAAACATGTTTCGAGTTATTATATAACGAGGTTAAGGAAATAAAGCCCGGTCATGCGCTTATTATAAAACGTGATGGTCAAGTATCCGAAGAATCAATACGCCACTCAACAACGAGACTCGCTTGCTCGTTTGAAAGAATTTATTTTTCTAGAGGAAACGATAGGGATATATATCTGGAAAGAAAAGCATTAGGAAGAGCCCTTGCTGATAACATCCTGGATACAATCGAATACGATCTAGAACATACAATATTTTCCTTTATTCCTAATACCGCCGAAGTTTCTTTCTACGGTATGATGGAAGGAATTAACGACAAGTTAGAAGAAGTAAAGAAGAAGAGAATCCTCGATCATAAAGGAGAGATGAGTCCTGAAGAATTGGATTCTATCTTCCGCCTCAAGCCTAGAATGGAAAAAATTGCCATTAAGGATGATAAGATGAGAACCTTTATTGCCGATGATAAGATGCGTGGTAATATGGTGACTCACATTTATGATGTAACCTATGGCCTTGTAAAAAATGGTGTTGATACATTGGTAATGATTGATGATTCTATTGTAAGAGGAACTACTCTGAAAGAAACGATCATAAAAATCTTATCTACGCTGAAACCTAAGAAGATTGTTATTGTATCTTCTGCTCCTCAGATAAGGTATCCAGATTGTTATGGTATCGATATGTCCAAGATGAAAAGCTTTGTAGCTTTCAAGGCACTCGTAAAATTATTGAAAGAAAACGGAAAGGAAAATTTACTAGAAGATACATACGAGCAGTGTAAACGAGAGCTTGAGAAAGATAAAGACCTAATCAATCCGGTACAAGCCCTTTATGACCATTTTACATATGAGCAGATATCTGATAAGATCGCTGAGATCGTTACGCCACCTGGAACAATACCAGAAATAAAAGTTATTTATCAATCTGTAGAAAAGCTAAATAAGGCCTGCCCAGAGAACTTAGGAGATTGGTATTTTTCAGGTAATTATCCTACGCCAGGAGGAATGAGAGTAGTCAATCAAGCATTTATTAATTATTTTGAGAAGGTTGATGCTCGGGCTTATAGTTAGGTGAGTAATAGAGTAGAGAAGTTCAGTCTGGAAGAGTATAAATGTACGCTGTCTTACACTTGATCATATAAGTCATGACTAATCATGATTTGGTTGCATTAGGTATTAAAGTTGATTAATGACTAAGTAAAAAGCGTTACAACCAATGATACTAATCCTATCAGACGAAAGAGATAGCTCAACCAATCGTGTCATTGACTGGATATGGCAGAAAAAAGAACCATTCTCCATACTCAGAGATTCTTCATTAAAGCTATGTAAAGCGGAAATAGGAGAAAATGGAGTTAACTTATATCTAAATGATACTAATGTTAACGAATTTAAATCTTATTGGTATAGAAGAGGTGCTATCAGGACACATTCTATGCTAAGCCCAGTGTTAGAAAAGGAAAACAGGGAAATTGAAAAAATAAGACAATCATCTCACTTAGATATTGAAAGACTACAAAACTATTTTGATTTACGCTTAAAAAGTGGAGACGTTAACGCCTTGGGTAGTTTTCTAAACAACAAGGTTAACAAAATGGAAAACTTGTGTATTGCAAAAGAAGTAGGCCTGAATATTCCCAAAACATTAATTACCAATAGTAAGAAAGATCTTCTGGATTATTTCGGAGATAGAGAATTTATAGTCAAACCGATAGGAGAGGCTAGGGTATATAACGATGAAGAGAGTGAAGTGTATACTTATACTTCACTGGTAGATAAAGAAAGTCTTGAGGAACAATTTCATGTTTCATTATTCCAAGAGAAGATAGAAAAGAAGTACGAAATTAGAGTTTTCGTTCTAGGAGACACATGTTATTCAATGGCGATATTGTCTCAAAGGAATGAAAGCACTGCCGTTGACTTCAGAAACTATGACAATAAAACACCTAATAGAAATGTCCCTTATCAACTCCCAACAGAAATTGAAAACGGAGTATTAAACTTTATGAAAAAAGCGGACTTGAAAAGCGGGTCTGTGGATTTGATGGTAACACCTGATAACAAATATGTTTTTCTTGAGGTCAACCCCGTTGGCCAATTTGGCATGGTGTCAAGACCTTGCAACTACAATTTGGAAAAGAAAATAGCTGATTATCTAGCAAATCCTAAAGCTAAAAAGATATAGTATGAAGAGTATAAAAGAGTTCATAGAAAATAATAAGAAGGATTTACCCGTCTACTTTAGCTATGCTACATTTAAGAAACCTGCACCAATTGGAAAAGATCTGCCTGAAACAAAAAGTAGGTTCTATAGAACACTTCAGTTTATGCCGACTAAGTTTTATAAGAAAATCAGTCAATCTGCTCCAATCACTCCGACCAATGAAAAATAATTACTTTATACTTTTGGCAGATTGTAAATTGGTAGATGGTCCTACGCGGTCTATTATTTATGATATGAGTAGAAGTAGCTATAGCTTCATTCCTAATGTACTCTATGAGATACTCTCAGAAGATTATGCGCTTTCTATTAATGGTATTGTCAATAAATATGGCTTAGAGAATGAACAGTTCATTCTAGAATACTTTGAGTTTTTATTAGAAAAAGAATACATACTTCTTTCTGATAATCCATCAGAACGTATGTGGTTTCCTGGCATCAGTGAAGACTGGGAATCACCTTATGAAATTACTAATGTCATAATAGACTATAGAGATAAAGTGCATCCTATAAAAAAGATAATAGATGAGTTAGAATCTCTAGGAAGTGTACATATAGAATTTCGTTTTTTTTCAGATGTTCTACTTGATGAGTTGATCGTTATAAATGAGGCTGTAGCAGAATATCGTGTTAATTCGATTTCTCTTCTTGTACCGCATTCATTGAAAATTAATGTAGAGCAACTTGTCAAAGAAAATAAAAGGATTAAACACGTAGAGATTTATGGTTCAGAAGAGTCTTCTGCTGGAATGATTGAACAAGCACTTGTTGTTCGTTCTGAAGATATGATTACAAGTAATAAGTGTTGTGGCGCTATATTAAAAAAGAACTTTAATCTAAATCTAGCGTTCTTCAATGAATCCAAAAATTACAATAATTGTTTGAACAAGAAAGTGTCTATAGATGAAAATGGGGAGATAAAAAATTGTCCATCTTTTTCTGACTCATTTGGTAATATAGAAGATAAATTGCTCTCTGATGTTATAGAAACAGAAACGTTCAGAAGTGTTTGGGCGATTGATAAATCTCAGATTGACACTTGTCAGACCTGTGAGTTCAGATACATGTGTATGGATTGTCGTGCCTATAGAGAAACACCAGAAGATGTGTATAGCAAACCACTTAAGTGTGGATATGATCCTAATACTGGAGAATGGAAGGAATGGTCTAGAAACCCTTTGAAGAAAACAGCTATCGAACATTTTAATTTGTTCTAGGTTGAGTTTGCTTAAATAGCGTTACCCATAGCGGGTATGACGATATCTATCTTTACAGCTTCAATTTTATCATTGAAAATGTAAGTTGTTGTTACATCGTTTTCATCTTCTGTGGACGTAACTGATATTTTCTGGTGAGGCTTTTCTATATACTGCGTACCACCCATGTGTTCTGCGGTTACCTTTTTGGCTTTCATGGTTTGCATGTCAACAACGTGGTAAGTCATTTTATCACCTTTTTTCATAGCCATGTTACCTAGCAATATGTCAAAACCAGGACCATCACAGACCATCATACCTTCGCATTCCATTGCCATATCCTTCCCCTTAGTATTTACTGAAGCTTTGCTACCTTCATAGGAGTGGGTCATTTTCTGCCTGGCCTGTTCGCTTTCACGACTTAGTGTTTTGAAATTATTATCATAGACTACTTTGTCTTTTAGTTCACCCATCATGCCATTGCTTACGTCACTTACCACCCAGTTGTTCCCAACTTGAGTAATGTTACGTTTGAAGGTCATAGGGATCTGTTGACCCTGTAATTCTAATAGGATATCCCAGTCACTTTCTTCCACCTTCCAGCCGTGCTGAACCTTTGGTAGTGCTTTTATAGCCATCGTTGTATCTTTTGCTTTGAGCACAACTGTATTGATATCTATGGATATATTTTCTAGTGTTTCAGCGACATCAGCTGGCAAGTCTTTTTGTGCTCTAACTCCTAAATGTTTAGCTAGAAATTTCTCTACGCTAGCGTTCATAGCCATTCTATTTAAGGGTTTGCTAAATCCATGACCTTCCTGTCGATCCTTTAGGTATGGATAGATAGGCAGGAATATTAGTCCCATCACTACTAGGATAAGATATAGGCTTCATTGCAGATAAGTTGCCTTCAATTTTTTTCAAATCTGGACGAGGCGTATATTGTAGAATAGGATTGTCTGTTAATGGGTCATAGAAAAATATACCTCGAAGGCATATTTGTCGCCAGAGACTGACACGAGCATTTTAGAGTAATCTTTAGTAAAACTATTAAAGCCGACCTCTTTCCTTGGGAAATGAGCTTTTAGCTTTCTATAAATGGTTTCCCATTTTTTATCTTTAAAGTACCGCACTCTTTTATCGTATGTGTATGAAGTGGCTATTATTTCTCAGGTTTTATCGTTGACCCATAGATTGCCAAAATCAGCAATTCCCTTTGAATCTGACTCGATAAGAGTCAGATTTTCAGTAGTAGGGTTCATCTTATAAAGTGTAGAAAAATTAATATCTCCCTTGTTGGTTACAGGATATGCTTCTTTATTATCAGGCGTTCAACCTGTGAGGTATGCAGATTCTTTGAGATTGGTTTTGTAAATTTCTTTGAAAGTCTCGTCTTCTTCCACTCTCATAATCTGATTATTTCCACCTTAATCAGTTCTATAGGCTATACGCATCTTTTTCGTCCCAATCAAAATCGTAACCACCGTATCGGTTTGTATTTTCAAACAGTTTGGTCAATTCTCCTGTAGAGATCTTAAGGCTATATAGGTCATGCCATGCTTTGTCACGGTCATTGATACCTATCATTATCAAGTCAGGATCTTTTCAGATACCATATATATCTGAGCTCGTACATCTTCCATCGGGGTAAGATTTTTTGCTTTGGGTGCCTGAGTCGCGGTCGCAGCAGATGGGTCTACGGCATAGGTATTGAAGTTTTCGTCACCTCCAGTGTCGTTTATGAAAAGAACATATTTAGAATCCTGTGTCCAAAAAATAACCAGGAATAGGTGATTCTCTGTCTGTAAGTAATCGTGCTTGGTCAAAAGATTCATCGAAACCTTTGACCCAAACATTCATGATATCATTATGCTCTTTCATAAAGGTTACATAATTGCCATCTGGGCTTAATTGTCCGCCCGAAATAACTGGATTACCAAAGAATGTAGCTCTATCGATTAATGGGGTTGTGATCCGTGATCTAATGGAACATCTGTGACAGAGTTATGTTTTACATTGGAGTTTACCGTGGAAGGAGCTTGTAAGTTTTTGTTGCAAGCCGTTAGGGTAAACAACAAGGCGATCAAGCTGAGTATTAAATGGTTCTTCATAATATTTATTATTGTTATTATGAAAATAAGTATTCTACATGCTAATTAAGGTTGTTTTTCTATCAGTAATTTTTTTGGATGTACGTCAATAATTAATAGTCTGTAACGAGGGGATAAACTGAGATTTGGGCATAAAAAAAGAGATCATCAACGATGATCTCTCCATAAATATATTGATATATTTCTTTGTAGTTACTCTTCCTCAGATGATTGAGGCGCTTTGGTAGCCTTAGCTTGTGCAGCTGCCCCTTCCATCGGAACTATAGAAACATAAGTTCTGCCACGTCTCTTTTTCTTGAATGCTACATGTCCTTCTACTTTAGCATGAACTGTAAAATCTCTTCCTAGATATACATTGTCACCTGGGTGATATTTAGTTCCTCTTTGTCTTAGGATTATATTTCCTGCTTTGGCATATTGACCACCAAATAATTTTACACCGAGGTATTTAGGATTACTATCACGTCCGTTATCCGAACTACCAACTCCTTTCTTATGTGCCATTTTTTAAGGTATTTCTTTGTTAATATTGATACAACAGCTTATCCAGCTATTGAGTTGATCTTAATTTTAGAAAAATATTGTCTGTGACCGTTCTTTTTCTGGTATCCTTTTCTTCTTTTCTTTTTGAAGACGATAACCTTGTCTCCTTTAAGATGTTCTAAAACAGTTGCTGATACAGATGCCCCACTTACCATAGGTGCTCCGATTGCATTAGAAGTCATTAATACTTTATCAAAAGTTACAGAAGCGCCTTCTTCAGCGGCTAATCTGTGAACAAATATTTCTTGGTCTGATTCAACCTTGAATTGTTGTCCTGCTATATCTACAATCGCGAACATGCTATATTGTGTTAAAATTTAAAAAGATTGTGCAAAGATATGCTTTTACTAAGGATTATGAAACCTTTGGGCTAACCAAAATTTATCTAATATTATTATCTCTAGCAGGCAGTCATAAGTAGCTATAAATCAATAGAGTATATATGTTATCAACCTTAATTCATACTAATGATTTAATGATTAAGGCACATAATCTCTCAAAACAAGCTTTTTCTTGAGCTTTTTACCCTCTCTTATGACGACTAATCTTAATGTCTTGCCCTCATGGCTCATTTTTCTATTTACTTGGTCGATACTAAGCCACTTTACAGGCCAGACACCTATTTTATCAATATAATCACCTTTCCTGATGTCAGCCAATACGGCTGGTGACTGCTCGATTACTGAATGCGCAAATACCTTATTTAAGTTTTTTCCAGTATGGTAAAGTACCAAACCCGTCAGATCATTTTTTAATTCCTTCTTGAATTTCTTATTAGGTTTGAGGTATATTGTTTTATGTAAGAAATCAATAATCATCCTAAATTTACTCAGTATGGGGTTTCCTATTATTCCGCTCCGCTCTTCAGTGATATGGAGAATCGTATCCGACTGAAAAACTTGGAATCGCGTCGTTATATTTTCGAATGTAAGTTCTGGTGTAATTTCTAAACTTTTGACTTTTGCAATATGTCCTTTTATTGTGCCGCCTAAGGCTGTGCCTAGGTCAGCCGACAGTTTCTTGTCTGGTAATATTCCACTACTGTCACGTTTTCCATACATAATAAGCGATAGTGCAGATCCTGTATCTATAAGGAACTTAGTAGATATCTCGTTTTTAGGGTTAGTCTGGGTTGTGCAATTAATGTAGGGCTTTCGGTTAATGATTTCAATAGGTAACTTGATGTAGTTATCTGGTGGAGTAAATTCAGAAGTCAGAGATAAGCTTAACTTTTTTCTAGCGTAATTGAAATCCATAATAAGGCCAGTGAAAAACCTGGAACCTATAATCCCATGTACTGGCGTCCCTACACTATTTTCAAATTGAATATTGTTGTCCTCAAGAAAAACGATATCTCTGTTTACTTGTTGACAATTTTCTAATTGGAAAGGGACTTGTCTAGAAATATGAGCTGTTATTTCTTCTTCGAGGTCTGCGCCACGGAGTTGTATTTCTTTATCAAATTCTAGACCCAGAATATGAGCCAATTCATCGTCAAAAAATATTATATTTTCTGCGCCTGTATCTACGATCAACCGTACATAGAAATCGTATCCTAATCTTACATTAACTATAATATGATCTCCTATATAATCAAATGGAACATCGACATTTGATTTCCTATGGGGTAGAATATCTATACCTATCTCCTGAGCTATGGCTATATGAGCTACCAATACAAGATAGATTATAAGTATTCTCTTTATCAAAAGACTGTATGTTTATTCAAATACAAATTACACTGAATATTGGGAATGGCTACAATAATGACTGATGTAAAAACTGTATGCCAATTGAATTTTAAGATGCCGGATAAGATTTTAAAAAGAATTTGTTTAGCTCAAGGCGAAAAACGCAGGAATAGCCATAGCAGCCATAGCTATAGCGAGTATTTTCAACGCAGAAGTAGGCAAATTGTATTAAAATATGTGCGGCATTCTGAAGTTCAATTGGTATTAGGGCATAAAAAATCCTGACAGTATTGATGACTGCCAGGATCTACTATATTCTATAGAAAAGCGTTAAGCTTACTTAAGTAATCTTAATTCTATTCTTCTATTCTGAGCTCTACCTTCAGGAGTTTCGTTAGTCGCAACTGGGCTAGCAGCACCAAAACCTTTAGTTTCTATTCTGTCACCAGTAATACCTTTTCCCATAAGTCTTGCTTTTACGGCATTTGCTCTAGCCGCAGAAAGTGTTTCATTCTTCCCTGGATTACCTTGACTATCTGTATAACCTTCAACAGAAACTTTTAAGTCAGGGTAAGTCTTCAAGATTGAAGCCATGTTATCAACTTCTGTAGAAGTAGCCGCATCAATTTTAGCTGATCCTGAAGCGAATGTTAAATTCTTGAATGTGAATTTTCCATCTCCTTTGAATCCACCGTTGATGTAATCCATCATCTGAGAACCAGCAGAACCTGTTGTGAACTTAACCTTATCAAGCATTGCCTTTGCCGCAGCATCAACATTACCGAAAAGTGATCCTACCGCACCACCTACTTTACCTACTGCGTCTCCTGCTGCACCTGCAACATCACCTACTGCATTACCTGCAGCGCCTGCAACATCACCAGCTACATCAGCCGTTTTACTTACTACTGCTTGTGTAGCTCCTTTTGTAGCATCTACCATACTATCTACTGGGCTACAAGTTTTGATTCCAAAGAAACTTGCTACAGCTAGAAGTATTGCTACTGGGATTAACCACTTCATAATGCTACCACCTGTTTTCACTGCAGCACCACCTACATTTCCTGCTAAGTCTGCTGCATTACCTACAACTTTTTTACCAGCATCAAATCCACCGTCAACAACTTTGCCAGCCATTTTCTTACCAGAATTAAGTCCGTCTGTAGCAGCACTTACGCCTTTACCAGCCAACTTCTTACCAGTGTTAAGTCCGTCTGAGGCTAATCCTGAAGCAGCACTTGCACCTTTACCTAATATACCACCACCTAGAGCAGCCATTAGAGAACTAGGTACGCTAGAAGAAACAGCACTTTTCTGTCCACCTAACCATTTGCTTAGACCTGCAGCATCTAATGCTTTGTTTTTGATGTGCTTAGTTACCATTGACATAAGAAACGGTGCAGCCATTTTGATCAATGAAGAAGCCGCGCTTCCTTTAAGACCACTGAAACCTGCAATCTTTTCTATCATGCCACCTGTAGAGTTGCCTAATAGTAGATTAAGAACACCTGATCCATTGTTCATAAGTTTAGCTACATTACCAGCTCCACCACCGAATAAACCAGAAATATCATTTGTTGCATCAGAGTCAAACCCCTTAGCCATATCAAACAATTTACCAAGACCAGACTTGTCTTCTGATAATCCGATCATCTTGCCTGCGAGGGCTGGAAAAATACCATCTAGTGCTTTACCAACACCAGACTCAGATTCGCCTAAAAACTTAGACGCTTGAGATACTAAAGATCCAGTTACCTGGTCTTTTAACATATCCATTAAATTCATGCTATAAAAAATTTAGATTAGAAATTAGTTTCGAATTTGTTTCTTCTTTTAGACTCCTTTTGGAAAGAAAGTCTCTTTGGGCGGTTTTTAAAATGGGTGCAAAATTATGCTTTTTTTCTATCATTACATCTAATCAATCATATTAGCGAGTAAATCGTTCCCGTATTCAATTTTTTCTTGCGTTTTAATTTATCCTTAATTTGATTACAATTAACTTACAGCCATGTCAATTATAGAATCCCGGCAATATTATGTAGATAATATTCTCGCACAGATAGATACTTTATACTCACCTACTCGTGTATATACAAGAGCTGAACTGGAATTGGCATTTCACTTGTATGAATTGTTCCTTGAGAAATTCACACAACATGAGGCAATCGGTTTTACCACCTTGTTTGCAAGAATTGCCTACTGTGGTATTAAATATAACCTGGCCGGAAAATTATTGTATGACCTTCATTTATATAGAAGGAAAATAGAATCTGGGAAAGTAGATGAGACGGAGGTACAAGAATATACAGTCGCAGGTATGTACCTCATTGTTAAATTAGTAAAGGAATTAACTGATACTTCGACTGATATTGATATCCCTCAACCCTTAGCACTTAAAAAAGATTCAGTTTCTAAAAAAAGAGGACAATTCCATAGAGTCATAAAAGCTCTTCTTGTAGAAATAAGTATAACGCCGATCTCAATAAAATTTATTGATGATCAAGAAAGCCATATCTCTAAGACCGCAGTGTTATCAGATGACTCTATTTTCAATAAGCAATTATTGACGATTGAAAAAAACATAAACCTACCCATAGGTATCTCTCTTATAGATGTTAATTATGATACAGATAGTAAAACTTATCATCCCAGCGGAATAGTATTGCAACCCAATTTACTGATAGGTGTAACCTCTGTCTCTGAATGTTTTCAGCAGCAAAACACCACAGCTCTCAAGTTTCTATCTAGTAAACTTATCCCATCAGACATAAGCGTACATATGTTGCTGGGAAATGTGGTTAATCATTATCTAGATGAATTGATTCATAAACCAGATCTTGATTTCTCTGATGTGCTTAAGCAGACATTTGCGCTTGCACCTGGAACTTTCTGCCTTTTGTCAGATGATGAATTGAGAGAGTTTATTGAGAAGTCTAAGAAGCATTTTAAGAATCTTAAGAAGGTTGTCAATAAAGAATTAGCTGATTGTAACATCACTAAAGAAAAAGCTTATCTAGAACCCAGTTTCTATTCTAATGAGTTTGGGTTGCAAGGTAGACTTGATCTCTATCATCTTGATGCAGAGCAGCAACAGTCTGATATTATAGAACTCAAAAGTGGAAAGCTTTTTAAAGTCAATGGTTATGGTCTCAATGATAACCATTACATGCAGACATTATTATATGACCTTATAATAGAGTCGATCTATGGTGGGAAAGTAAAGTCTAGTAATTACATTCTATATTCTGTACTAGATGAAAAGCGATTAAGGTTTGCCCCGAGAGTAAGAAAAAGACAACTTGAGGCACTTAAGGTCAGAAACAATATTGTTCTCACAGAACACTTGTTGTCTGGGTTAAACGAAAGTGGGGGTGATAGAATATTTCAGAAACTCAACCCTGACAAAATAGATAAGAAGTTCTCTTACCTCCAACGAGATGCTAAGAAATTTCATGCATTATATCAGACATTAAGTCCTATTGAGAAAAGCTATTACACAAATTTTATTTCTTTTATATCGAGAGAATACCTGCTTTCGAAAATAGGAGAACATGGCATAAATAGAACTAATGGAATGGCTACGCTTTGGTTAGATCCGTTACATGAGAAGGTCGATACATTCACGATATTATCATTCCTTACAATTGTAGAAAACAAAGCAGATCAAG
>JALZVB010000244.1 GCA_023300835.1 Saprospiraceae bacterium
TTGCCACTGCTCAACAGGGTCATGATGAAAATTCTTGTAAAGCTTTTCAGCCAGTATGGCCAGATCACCTGTTACTTTCCGCTTGACGGGCAAAGTTTCTGTGGTTGTAGATGCCGTATTATTTGTTGATTTTTTGCCATCTGTGACACAGGATACAAGGGATAGGCTGATAAAAGCGATAATCGAGACTATAATTATTGTTTGAGCAGACATATTGGACATATTAGACATTTATTGGGTAAACATAAGTTATTATGCGATTATACATAAACACGTTACACTATGGTTGCATAAGGACTCTTTAATGTAACATACATTAAGTAAATTTGCAATATTAACAATCAAAAGCTTAACAAATAATGGCATTTCATAAATCTTCAACTCAGAACGGCTTGTTTTTGGCAGTAGCCATGGTAGTCAGTGCTCTTGTGACATGGTTCGTTGATCCTGCGTTCTATTTGACTAAGAAGTCATTTGTTCTCTTTTTTATTTTTGTGCTGATACTTGCAAAAGCAGGAAAAGAGGCAAAAGCAGCTCAAGGTGGTTACATAACTTTTGGTGAGGCATTCAAGAATATGTTTGTGACAGGAGCTATTGGTGTATTTTTCTGTACCTTTTTTGAGTATTTTATGTATAATGTCATAGATCCTTCATTGATAGATTTACAGAGAGATATTGCACTTGACTCAGTAGAAACGATGAAAGAAATGATAGGTGAGGGATATGAAGAATTGTTTGAGCAAATCGAAGAAGGTGCTGAGGACCAACCCATAGGAACAATAAGTACGACTATCATGCAATTCATTACGCGTCTATTTGCACCAGCTGCATTGATGTCTGCAATTATAGCAATATTTATAAAGAAGAACAACGGTATCAATATGGATAGTCTTGATGATAACTCAGAAAAGAGATATGTCGTCAAGTAATATCCCGTAAAAATCAATTAGAAATTCAAATCAATACAATTGCAATTATCCGTACTCATACCCTTTCTCAATGAAGAGGAATCACTTCCTGAGCTTATTGCATGGATAGAGAAAGTAATGCATGAGCATTCTTACAGCTATGAAATCATAGGCTTAGATGATGGTAGTACAGATGCTTCTTGGGAAATGATTAAGCTTGCGCAAAAGAAGAACCCGCAGGTACATGGGATAAAATTCAGAAGAAACTACGGAAAATCTGCGGCGCTTAATGAAGGTTTTATGGCAGCCAAAGGCGATGTAATTATAACAATGGATGCTGATCTACAAGATAGCCCAGACGAAATACCTGAGTTATATAATATGATCACTCAAGAGGGCTACGACATCGTATCTGGATGGAAACAAAAACGATACGACCCTATAACTAAAACAATTCCTACTAAGCTATACAATTGGGCTACGAGAACCATGACAGGTATCAAGCTCAACGATATGAATTGTGGTCTTAAGGCATACAAGCATCAAGTTGTCAAGAACATAGAAGTCTATGGAGAAATGCACAGGTACATTCCTGTAATTGCCAAGTCTGCCGGTTTCAATAAAATAGGAGAAAAAGTTGTGCAACATCAATCGCGTAAATATGGCGTCAGTAAGTTTGGCATGAGTCGGTTTATAAGAGGCCTATTGGACCTTATGACCATAACATTTATGGGAAAATTTGGTAAGCGTCCCATGCACTTTTTCGGAGGTTTTGGAGCACTGTTTTCTATAGGTGGCGTTGTACTATTATCGCTGTTGACTATTCAGAAACTTGTATTTTCTGTAGAAGGGATATCTACAAGGCCCTTGTTTTTTCTAGGTATGCTGCTTGTTATTGTAGGTGTACAATTATTTATAGCTGGATTCCTGGCAGAGATGATTTCTAGAATCAGCCCGATGCGGAACGATTATGCCATAGAAGAAAAAATATAGATGTCTAGAAAAGTAATATTCATAGGACCTGCTTATCCGTATAGAGGTGGAATTGCTGCATTCAATGAGAACTTGGCGACGATATTCCAGACCAATGGATGGGAATGTAAAATCTATACTTTTATACAGCAGTATCCCAATATGCTTTTCCCAGGCAAAAATCAATTGACAACAGAAGACCCTAAGCCCAACCTAACGATAACAAGAGGTATCTATAGTACCAATCCACTCAATTGGTTGAAGATATCCAAACAGATCGTTAATGAAAAACCTGATCTCGTTATCACGCAGTATTGGATGCCATTTATGGCACCAGCATTCGGAACAATATTGAGAGGTATTAAAAAAGGATTACCCAATATTAAATGTTGTACTGTCGTACATAACTTCAAACCCCATGAAAGTAGAATCGGGGACAAACAACTCAATAAGTTTATAGTCAATAGAACAGACTTGATGATAGCCTTATCAGATACCGTTGCAGCAGATATTACAGCAGCTAATCCAGATAAGAATGTTGTTAAGTTATTCCACCCCATCTACGACCATTATGGTGATAAGATAGAACAAGCTGTCGCAAAAAAAGAATTGGGTTGGGATCCTGATACTTGTTATTTATTATTCTTTGGACTTATAAGAAGATATAAAGGCGTAGATATGCTGATGGAGGCACTGGCCAAAGTCAAAATGGATCGTCCCCTAAAATTATATATTGCCGGAGAGATTTATGAAGTTGAAAAAAAATACACAAGCCTCATAGAAAAACTAAATCTAGAAGATAAAATCATCCTAAGAAACGCGTACATCCCTAATGAAGATGTGCCTAAGTTGTTCTGTGCTGCAGATGCTATAGTTCTCCCCTACCGCTCAGCTACACAGAGTGGTGTTGTTCCGATTGCCTTACACTTCGAGAGACCTATATTGGTAACACGAGTAGGCGGATTGTCAGAGATAATAGAACATCACGGTGTAGGTCATGTATGTGACTCCGACATAGATTCTCTAGCAGCACAATTACAGGCTTATCTGGACAATCAGATTGAATTGAAATCAGATTTTGGACCTATAAAGTCAGAATTGTCTTGGCAAGAATTTTATAATCAATTTATAGCTCAACTGTCAGATGATGCAGCATAAGATCAAGACATACCTGCAAGCTCATCTAGGTATTATACAAGCTATAATAGACGATGAGAAACTCATCAACCAGATACAAAATTGTGTAGAAGTGATCGTTCATGCCTACAAGAACAGCAACAAGGTCCTCCTATGTGGCAATGGTGGTAGTGCTGCTGATGCAGCTCATCTAGCCGGAGAATTAAGTGGCAGATATTTTCTAGATCGTCCAGCATTACATGCCGAAGCCCTACATGTTAATGGCGCTGCACTTACAGCTGTTGCCAATGATTATGGTTACGATAATGCTTATGCTAGAATCTTAGAATCCAAAGGAAATAGTGGTGATATTATTATATTGTTATCTACCTCTGGACAGTCCTCAAATGTTATCAAGACCAAAGAAAAGGCACAATCACTTGCTATAGAAACAATAAGTATTACAGGACAATCTGCACATCAATCACTTAAATCGTCTGACATACACATAGAAATACCATCTACTATAACACCACATATACAAGAAGCCACTATGATCATAGGACATATGATATGTGAACATGTAGAAGCTACACTATACGGAAATAAAATATAAAGCGTTCCTAATTACATCTCTTATGTCAGCTGCAGTCGCTCATATCAAATCCCTACTAGATCAAGGCCATTCTGTTATTCTGCGTAATGAAATCGTTGACTATGTAGGGAAATCATCAGCAAGGATGAAAGCGCTTATGTCTTTCTTTTTTCATGAAGAGTGGTGCTATAATCAACGTGCATCTTGGACACTTTCGTTTATTGCCAAAAAGCATCCTCTATTGATTGCACCTTATCTACCACAGATGGTTCATAACCTGGAAGATGCTAAGCATGACGCTGTGATTAGGAATACACTGAGATTATTCGAAGACATTCCCATACCTGAAGAAGTAGAAGGACTTCTACTAGACAAGTGTTTTCAGTATGTCCGCAGCCCGCAATATGCTATTGCCATCAGGTGTTTCTCTATTACTGTTCTAGGAAAAATCGCCCTTAAGTATCCTGATATAAAAGGTGAGGTTATAGCAGAGTTGAATGAACACCTGCCACATGGATCAGCAGGATTTAAAGTAAGAGCCAGAAGAGTGATAAAATTATTACAGAAAAAATAGTTTACGTGTTCTCGTAATAGTGATTACAATCACTATTACGAGACTAATAGCTATTGTAATCATTCTTTGGCTTTTTATGATTTGCCCCCTACGCATTTTACATAACTGTAATTGGGGCCACTAGTTGTATAGCAAAATGCACTTCTTTTCATCCCCATACCATTGTCACCGCCACATACAGCTTCAGTTGTTTTTATTGATACCGTTTTGAAGTCTTTTAAATTTTTCATGATAATTTATATTTAAAACTATTATAATAGTTGGTTACAAATTCATAAGTGTAACCATTAGGTTAATTTGCTGTAGTCGCATATGTAACTAGAAACATCTAAAAAATGTGGACCAAGTAATTCCATCATCCTTAGCATCTGCAAAACAATAAGTTGTTTCCCTTTTCATACCCATACGATTATCTCCACCATGCACAGTATCACACTTGTTTATAGATGCAGATGTATAGTTTTCTAATTTTTTCATTATAATTTTTATTTAAATAAAGCAATTGTTGTTCTCTTACTTTTGAGACGTCACCAAAATCTGAAGTCACTGGATACATTCTTATAAAAGTTGATTTAGGCGTTTTGATAAAACGATCTGACAATTATTTTTGACGGACAATAGCAATTCAGTTATATAATCGACTCGGGATACTATAGAATCGTTAGTACCGCCATCAGATGAAATAAATTACCTCCAATAACAAATAGATGCCATACGACATGATGGTATTTGAATGCTTCCTTAGCAAAAATAACGGCACCTATTAGATAAGAAATACCACCTAGTGTTATCAACACTAATGTAAGTATAGGCGTCTCTTCTAGAAACATGCGGTATTCTAATAAGATAGTCAAGCCCATCGCAACATATAGTATAAGCGAGAGAAGCTCATACTTACCTGTAAAAAACAACTTGAAAACAGTGCCTATCACCGCTATAGTCCATATAATTGTCAATATCTTATATCCTGCAGCCTCCCCAAAGAGAATAACCATAAATGGTGTATAACTACCCGCAATAAGATAATAGATACACATATGATCTATCTTCCTAAGAGTTGGCATTATGGACTTGTCCCAGAAATAATGATACAGCGTTGAAGCCAAATAAGCCAGACACATACTTAATGCATATACTAAAACAGAAATTCTAGCAAATGGAATTGCTGTTACTTCTATTTGTGTAAAAAGGATTAGCATAAATATAGACAGCAGAAATGCTCCACCATGAGTGATAACATTCCAATATTCCACATTATTCACATGCTTTAGCCGCAGTAATCTAGCCTTCACTTAATGTGTATTTTTTTCCTCTAGTTGTAATCCTATCCATACCATAAAGTCTCTGAAGTTATCTTGACTTATAGTATGATTGGTATCATACCAGTGGGTTTCTACATTGACACCTATTTCTTTTAAATATTTGGCTCCAGCTTCTGCTTCTGAGAATGCAAGCGCTTTATCTTCGCGGCCGTGAGACATAAAGACTTTAAGCCTCTTTAATTTATCTGATTTAGATATGTGAGATTTCATTTCAGGTAACAAAAGGCCACTCAACGCAATAACACCTTTTATCAATTGAGGCTCCCCTAGTCCAATATTAAGAGACATAATTGCACCCTGACTAAAACCACCTATGTATATACGAGTCATATCAACATCATACTTAGCAGCAATAGATTTGATCCATTGTGTGATTTCTATTCTACTCTGTTCTACTTCTGCGGCTGTATAGACAAACTTATCTTTTTCCAATTTCAGATTATACCAACTGTATTTATCATCTTGGAGAGTTATAGGGCCTCGTGGACATACAACAACAAGTCTGGGATCAAGATATTCTGAGAAAGAAAACAAATCGTTTTCGTTACTTCCTAGTCCATGCAACAATACAAGTAAAGGCGGCTTAAGAGCTTTATGCTCATTTTTTGGCATTCGGACTTGATACTCAAGTTCTTTGACAGGAGCTTCAGATTTGCAAGAAAAGAGTATTGGTAATAGAACAAGTAACAGATATTTCACTTAATGATACTTTAGTTAACAATGATAGGACAAAGATATAAAAGTGCAGATCGAATGTCTACTTGTCTAGAAGACTATACTAGCAAAAGCTATACATCATTATAAAAATATAGAAACGCCTAGTTTAAAAAAGAACAAAAACGAGCTAAAATTGATTTTATTACACCTAAAACCCCTTTAAAACCGTAGTGTTTATAAAATATTGTAAAAACACATATAAATAATTCCTTAATGTATTAAATAACTAAAACACTTGGTTATATTTGTTCTTCCCAGTGCCTTTTTTTTGATATAATAAAAGTAAAAGCCTTTATCCCAAAAGCAAGATTTTATTAAGATCAGCGAAAAACGATGAGAGAAAAGAAAAGGTATTTAATAACAGCTGCATTGCCCTATGCCAACGGGCCACTGCATATAGGTCACCTCGCAGGTGCTTACCTTTCTTCTGATATATTTGCTAGATTTCAAAGACTTGCAGGAAAAGACGTCGTTTTTATCTGTGGAAGTGATGAACATGGTGCAGCTATTACATTAAAAGCACTTAAAGAAAATACCACACCTCAAGCTATCGTAGATACGTATCACAATCTGTTTGTTGATACATTTGAAAAAATAGGCGTATCATTTGATCATTATCACAGGACTTCTGCCCCGCTCCACCATGAAACATCGCAAACATTCTTTACTAATCTTTATAATAAAGGAGAGTTTCAAGAAAGAGAGTCAGAACAATATTATGATATAACTGCTGAGCAATTTCTTGCTGATAGGTATATAAAAGGTACTTGTCCCAAATGTTCACATCCTGATGCATACGGAGATCAATGTGAAAACTGTGGTAGTTCATTGAGTCCTACAGAACTTATCGATCCTAAGAGTACATTAAGTGATGGGAAACTAGAGCTCAGAAAAACTAAACACTGGTACCTTCCTCTAAATAAATATGAAGACTGGCTCAAAGAGTGGATAAACACTGGTGAAGTCAATGGCGAAAAACTACACTATCCAGAAGATTGGAAAAACCATGTATTGGGACAATGTAAGTCATGGTTAGATAGTGGACTTATGCCTAGAGCGATGACAAGAGATCTCAGTTGGGGAGTCGACGTACCACAAGATATAGAAGGAGCAGAAGGAAAAAAACTATATGTGTGGTTAGATGCACCGATAGGATATATATCTTCTACTAAACAATGGGCAATAGATAACAATAAGGATTGGGAGACTTATTGGAAAGATGAAGAGACAGAACTTGTGCACTTTATAGGAAAAGACAATATCGTATTTCATTGTATTATTTTTCCAGCTATACTTAAAGCACATGGAGATTATATTCTTCCTGTCAATGTACCAGCAAACCAATTCATGAATCTAGAAGGAGATAAAATATCTACTTCACGTAATTGGGCCGTATGGGTTCATGAATACCTCCAAGATATACCGAACAAACAAGACGAACTAAGATATACTATGATCAAGAACATGCCTGAGCAACGCGACAGTGAGTTTACTTGGAAAGCATATCAAGAAGCTAACAATAACGAACTGGTTAACAACCTAGCTAATTTTGTCAATCGTGTGGTCGTTCTGACCAACAAGTACTATGATGGGATTGTACCAGAATTTGATGAGGACCTAGATTTTATAGGCGCAGAGAACGAAGAAGATTTAGGCTTTCATGATGCTGAGTTATTGAGACTCTTTGACCAAGTAGATGAGCTATGTAGTAAGATACGTAAATATGATTTCCGTGGGGGAATGAGTAAGCTGATGGAAATTTCTTCTTTAGGAAACCAGATTTTACAGTTTAACGAGCCATGGAAACTACAGAAAACTGATCCTGAGGTAGTAAAAGTAGTTATCAATCTTATGTTACAGTATGTAAAGGTAATAAGTGTAGCAGTAAGACCTTTCTTACCATTTACTTCCGACAAAATGTGTGATCTACTCAATGTGGACCGTCTTACAGAAAATGGTGAATTACTTGACTTATGTAACAACCTTGCAGAAGGTCTTCATCCGCTAGCAGCTGGTCATAAAATCGGCACATCCAATCACCTGTTTACTAGAATAGACGATGATGTTATTGATTCTCAGATAGCTAAATTACAGGCTACCAAAAAGACAGATATCGCAGCTCCTGCCAATGGCATTTCTAAAGTTGTCGATCCCCTTAAAGAAACCATCGATTATGATGATTTTATGAAAATGGATCTAAGAGCAGCGACTATTCTCAGCGCAGAGAAGGTAAAAAAAGCAGATAAGTTACTTGAACTTAAGGTTGATTTGGGTTTTGAAAAGAGAACAGTTGTCTCTGGCATAGCACAGCATTTCAAACCAGAAGATATTGTAGGGCAGAAGGTTACTTTATTAGCTAATCTTGCGCCAAGGAAAATCAGAGGAGTCGAATCAAAAGGAATGATCCTTATGGCTCAAAACGAAGACGGAACGCTTAAGTTTGTCCAACCTACAGCTGAAGCTGAAGATGGGTCATCCATAAGCTAAAAATATATTTAGTGCTATTAAACGAAAAGCTCAGCGTTAATTCGCTGAGCTTTTTCTATTTTATCCCTACTTAGTAAAAAACTATAACGTAGGAATTCTTAATTTTTGACCAACATATATCAGGTTCGGATCCTTTAACATAGGTTGGTTGGCTTCAAAAATAGCTTGAAACTTCATAGGATCTCCATAGAAGTTTTTGGCGATCTTAGACAATGAGTCACCGGGTTGTACTTCATACATCTGAGATTGTGGCGCTACTGAGACTTCAGGCGCAGATTCTACCACTGAAATCCGATCGTCCACAGTTCCTACCCCATCCATATTTCCTAAGATAAGTATAGCTCGCTCTCTATCTGCGTCAGTAGCGGCTTCTCCCCATATTTTGACAATATCATTTTCTATCTCTATGTCTACATTTTTCACATTAAGGCCCGCACCTTCGATAATCCCTTCAAGAAGTCCTTCCTGTCTTTCCTTAGTGGCTATTGCAGATTTGTTTTTTGAAGCAGCAGTTGCTGTTTTCTTTTTTAATACTGAAGATCCTGCTGTTTTTAAAAAGTCAAAAAGTCCCATTATTGTTAAGTTTTAGGTTGAAAATTCGATTTCTAAAGAAATATAGATTCAATAAATCATTCTTTATTACGAATATAACCTCTGATAGCGAGCTAATTACTAATTAGACCCAATGATTACGGTATTAAATCTTCTAAATCATATATATTTGTGAGTGATTAGCGATAATTTCTATCGTGAAAGAAGGAATATGAAATATTTACAAATCATATTGGTACTATCTCTGTGTATTAACAGCATACTGTTTAATACGGACTTCTCTATTAATATATTTTCAGAAGCTACAAGTACAGCGTTAACAGAGCAAGTTGATGAACAGTCTAATCAAAAGCTATCGCCTCCCGGATCATCAGAAAATGAGAAGCAAGGTGAAGAAGATGATAACCTCACTAGGCCTGACAATAGTATATTTCAGGAGCCTAAGCCTAATGATTCCAACAATACAATACCTCAGAACGAATTAACAGTTGAGTCTATTGATTATCCAACACTGGTTATCTCATCTCAACTTATCATAAACAGTATAGATCGCCTTCCCAAAATAAGCGATACCTATAAGCGTAGAATTTACTACAGCAAACACCGCTTTGATATAGGATAAATTTAAACAAGGAATGCACTTACATTCCTACCTATCTACAATTTAACACATATATCTTAATCGTAATATATACCTTTACACTTAGGTATTTAATTTGAAAATCAATTTTTAATATAATATTATCATGCAAGGAAACGGATTAATAAAATTATTCCTGGTATTGCTCGTTTTAGTGAGCTTACTTCAGGTGTTCTACATGCTACCTACAAGAAAAGTAGAAGCTTCTGCACTTACATATGCGGATGCATATGTAGCATCACATCCAGAAATGGATGCCTTTGACGCTAAAAGAGAAGCCAAATTCAACTACTTGGATTCTGTGTCAGGCGAAGAGCTTTTCACTATGCCTGGAATAGGTGCTCTTACTTACAATGAACTTAAGGGACGTCAACTGGCTCTAGGACTGGATCTTAAAGGTGGTATGAGTTCAGTACTACAAGTAGATCTCAAAGAGATGTTAATGAGATTATCTCGTAACAGTAAAGATGTAGCTTTTAACACAGCTCTTACTCAAGCAGAAGCAGCTCAAGCCAACTCTAACTCTGATTTTATAAGTTTATTTGGTCAGGCATATGCTAAGCAGCCAGAGAAGAAGAAACTAGCTTACATTTTCAGAAGAGATGCATCTCTAGAAGAGTTAATTAACACTAATACTGGTGACGGTGAAGTAATCAGACTACTAAGAACTAAAGCTGATGAAACAGTTCAATTAACTTTTGAAAGATTAAAAGATAGAATTGACAAATTAGGTGTTTCTCAACCTAATGTGTCTCTAGATGATACGAGAGACTTGATCTTGGTAGAAATGCCAGGTATAGAAAATCCAGAAAGAGCGAGAGAGTTCTTACAAGCTAGTGCTGCACTAGAGTTCTGGGATACATACAGAACAAGTGATAACAACTTGCTTTCAAGATTTATAGAAGCTGACAAGAAGCTAAAAGTTATGGCTGGCGGAACAGTGGATAATGCAGCAACAGTTGCGTTTGATACAATCTGGCAACCCTCTGTAGACAGTCTGGGTAATTTAACTGGAGATTCTACTTCTCAAGTAATAGAAAGACCTCTAGATCCTTCTACTAATGGCGGACCACTATTGAGTATGCTTTCTCTTAACAATGGACAAGGTGCTTATGCTGGAGGAGCCACTACGATGGGCTTCACAGATAAGAATAAGAAGAAATCTGTCATGGAGATGTTGACTAGACCAGAGATTGCAGGTCTATTCCCAGTAGATTCTAAGTTCTTATGGTCACGTAAACCTTTTACAGATGCAGAAGGCGAAAAGACGAGTAAGTATATGTTGTACTTGATCAAGACAA
>JALZVB010000245.1 GCA_023300835.1 Saprospiraceae bacterium
CATTTTAAAAATTTGAAGTTTTAGTTGTTCATATGGAGACTTAAGATGTAAGAATATTTACGTCTCCATTGTATTCTACAAATGTAAATTACAGCAAAGAAAACCTTAAGCCAAAATTTTTATTCTTTTTTGCAAATTAATAACATAACTGTGCTAGTATCGACTGCATTAGGAATATCGATGTAGACTAATTGTAGGGTAAAGTGTTTTTTTATTAAAAATGTATGTTGTAAACATTTTTGTGAAAATGTAGCCTCACCGCTTCTTATTCATATCCATCACGGCCTCCTCAATCCCTCTTGGCGTAAGCGGATACATATCCACAACCTTCTTGATCAGGTTCAATGTATAAGTATGATGCCAGAACCGCTGAGGTTCGGGATTCAGCCAGACCGTTTTTTTGAATTGTCTTGTGATTAAATTATAATTTCTGAGACTCATTCGATTGAGTTCATAAGGCGCCATAGAGGCATCTCCTATTATAAATACGCGATAGTTAGGATCTTTTTTGAGTAGCCTTTCTATAGCTAAAGACTTAGAACGTCTGACGTCTGTAAATACACGATCGTAAATGGTATTATGGAAATAGTAGGTTTCTAGATCATGTGCAAAACGCGTTTTCATTTTCTTGAACAATTCTCTGATAACTTTTATGTAAGCATCCATGGAGTAACCGCCGTTGTCAATAAGTAGAATGACTTGGAGTTTTTGGTCCTTAATACTTTCTAGTTCTGGAATAAAAAGACCACCTCTTTTGAGGCCTTTTTTGATGGTATCAGGAATGTCTAATCTCTCATAAGCAGATTCTTCAACGATACCTTTTAGAGAGGCAAGCGCAGCGTCTACATTGTTGTCGTTAATTATAGAATCCATGTCTACGGGAAAGAATTTTCTGTCATTGAGAACTTTCCTGGCCATCTTTCCACCGCCACTGCCACCTACGCGTATGCCACCTTGTGCTGCACCCCCGTGACCATAAGGAGAAATCCCTCCAGTTCCTATCCAGTGACTACCACCTGAATGTTTGGTCTTCTGTTGCTTTTCGATTTCTTTCATTCTCTCCATGAGTTCTTCTAGCGATAGGTCAGAGTAATCAGCCATTCTATCTAGATGTCTTTTGGCAGGGTCTGTTAGACCAGAATCTTCATCTGAATCTTCTTGATGGGGATTATCTTTGTCCCAGATTTCTTTTCCGGAGATGATTTGTTTGATGTCATAGGAAGTAATATGAACTTCATCTAGGAAGCGGTTGACCAATTCATCTAGATCAATTTCATCAGTCAGGTTATTACGTTCGAGATAATCTTTCTTCCATTTCCTGAAAGTCTCAGATCTTAATATCGCGTCGTTAAGGCGTTCGCCATTTTCTATATTAATATTCAGGAAGTAAGAATAATAAGCCCTTGTAAATGGCCCCATCATAGAGGGCTCTTTTACGACAATTCCTTTGAGGACATTATACATGTCTCCCAGGGTTTTGATAAGACCTCTATCCATAGCTTTTCTGAGAACAAGTAATGTTCTTATATCAGCGGGCAGATCGTAGGACCTGAATTTTTCTGGTAATGTCTCGAACATAACTTATCAGTTGAAGTTACTTCTCTTTTTGAAATCATCAGGATTCTGAAGAATACCACGTTGGATTTTTTCAAAATCTGTTTGTGTTTTTATCAATGCGCCTAGTCCTTCAAGGTTCTGAATTTTATCGATGGCTTCTTTTGTCGTGTACCCTTTAATATATTTCAACCAGTTAAGTAACTCTCTTGTTGTTGGCGCTCTTTCAAGACCAATGTTTCTGAGATGATAGAATACGTCGAGTGCAACATCCACAACATTGGTTTCTACTTTAGGATAATGTTTAGAAACTATTTCTCTCATGACTGTCGAGTCAGGAAATTGAATGTAATGGTAAATACACCTCCCCTTGAAAGCTGTCGGTAATTCCTGTTCCCTGTTAGAAGTGATTACTATTGCAGGCATGTCTTGTTCAGATACTTCTATGGTGTCACCAGACTCAGGCATAACAAATCTTCTATGACTGAGTGCATAGAGCAGATCATTAGGAAACTCTCTCGGTGCCTTATCTATTTCATCTATAAGAAGAACAGAATGCGGATGGCTATAAGCTTGAGCCGCTGGTCCTTTAACAACATAATCTGCGAGCTGTTCTGGGTTCCTTCCATTGGTAGTCATTTTACTGCCTAGTCCCTTTTCTTCTCTTTGGGCATTGAGGATTTCTATTTGCGAATCTCTCAGATATTTGACATGATCAAATCTCGCTACAAATTGCTCGACATTACTTTTGGAACCGGTAGGATAGACAAATAAATCCAAGTTCATGTCAGCTGCGTACTGTAATGGCAGTTCTGTTTTTCCAGTACCAGGCTCACCTTCAATCAACAATGGCATCCCAAGAACACGAGCCATATGAAATGCTTGAGCAAGGTCCCTGTCACATAAATACTTAGACGATCCATCCCAAAATTCTGTTTTAGCCATTTATATTTTTATTTCTGTTGTTATTGTTCTTAGGAATGAGTAAATGACAAAGTATCCTATTTTGACTAGGAATTTTGAGTCAGGACGAGGCAAAAAACGTAGAGATAGCCTAGCTATCATGAGGCTTTTTAACGAAGTGCTGGCTCAAAAGTGCCTGTCACATATTGGTATGTTATCTTTTAACCATTCCCTATTCTTATTAAACAACTAAGATGATGATATAAGTGTTTAATGCATAATATAGTATTCTAAAAAAGTCATGATTAAAGATATGTTTTCCACGATCTAAAAATTAAGCTTAAAAATCATTGTTTATGTGCCTTTTTTGTTCCTTTATGCTGTCCAAACTCAAACCATGAAATGTTAGCAATAGGTATCATGTCAGGCAGTTCTCTTGATGGCCTCGATCTTGCCATTGTTGATTTTGATATTGACGACTCTGTTCAATTGAAAGACTGGAAGCTCCTTAAAAGCAAAACAGTAGAGCTACCAGAAGAACTCAAACAATCTTTATCCCAACTAATTGAATCTACAGCAATTACGATAGCGTATACAAATGCGAGTTTCTCAAAATTTATAGCAGATTCTATTTTAGATTTTAAGGCAGAAATTGATATAGAATCACCTATTATCGTTGGTGTACATGGCCACACGGTTGCACATTTTCCCGAAGAAGGTATAAGTTGGCAATTATTGAATGGAGGTTACATCTGTGCTAAAATTGGTTTGCCTGTTGTCTGTGATTTTAGGAATCAAGATATCGCATATGGAGGGCAGGGTACACCGATGGCTGTATTGGCGGATCGGGATCTCTTTCGGGGTTATGATTATTACATCAATCTAGGTGGAATAGCAAATGTCAGTTATTTAACTCATGGAAATTGGATGGCATACGACTTGTTTCCATGTAACCAGGTTCTTAATCATTATGCGGCAATGCTTGGTCATGTCTATGATAGAGACGGAGAGATTTCCGCTTTAGGGAATGTAAATCAAGCTTTATTAAATCAAATGTTATCTGACTCTTACATAACCCAAGCTGCTCCCAAGTCGATTGATAATACTTGGGTTCGAAATCATTGGATAAAAATGATGGATGACTATAATTTATCGCCAGCTGATTGTTTGCGTACGCAAGTTGAGTTCATGACAATTGATATAGTTAATACTATAAGTAGAGCAGGTTCTAAAGTGCTAATCACAGGAGGAGGGGCACACAATAAGTACTTTGTAAATTTACTTAAAACCAAACTGCCTACAGCGGAATTTTCAATCTCAGATAGACAATTGATAGATTATAAAGAAGCCATACTTATTGCATACGCTGCAGTACTCAGATGGCAATCCCAACCTAATTTTATTGCCAATGCTACTGGGGCAAGTAGAAACAGTATAGGCGGAGCCGTATATCTTCCAGCAACCCAAAACCTAACACAATGAACATTTTCTTAACAGGTGCTACTGGTTTTATTGGTTCGTACGTTGTAAAGCGATTACTTGAAGCAGGTCATACAATCCGAGCGACCAAACGTAAGGAATCACGAATGGGGCTGGTTAACGATATTACTGATAAAATTGAGTGGATAGATGCTGATATCCTAGACATGCGATCAATAGAAGAAAGTCTAGAAAACATAGATACTATTGTTCATTGTGCAGCAGTCGTTTCCATGGACCCCAGAGATAGGACGCTTATGAAACGTGTTAATATTGAAGGTACAAGTGCTCTAGTAGATGCCGCATTAGAAAAGAAAATTAATCATTTTGTTCATATCAGTTCTATCGCAGCATTAGGTAAAACAAGAGATAAGTCTTTGATAAATGAAGATACACCATGGGAAGAGAGCCCTGATAATACAGATTATGCCATCAGCAAACATCTTGCAGAAAGAGAAGTCTGGCGTGGTCAAGCCGAAGGTTTAAATGTAACGGTACTCAACCCATCTGTTGTCTTAGGTGGTGGATATCTAGAGGAAGGCACAAATGGATTTTTTGCTAGAGCTATAAACGGTAATCGTTTTTACCCTATTGGAGAAACAGGTTTTGTGGACGTAAGAGATGTCGCATATTTTGTAGAGAAAACAATAGCATTGAAGCCTTTCGGCAAAAGATATATACTATCCTCAGAAAATGTAACCTACCAGAACTTAATGGAAAGTATTGCTATTGCTCTTGATAAAAAGCCACCTACAGTAAGTATTGGAAAAATGATGAGTCGATTCATCTGGAGAGGTGACATTCTTAAGAGCTGGTTACTCAGAACAAAAAGGCAAGTATCCAAACAAACGATGATTGCCGCCGCTAGAGTTCAGGGGTACGATAACATGAAATCAATTGAAACTTTTTCTCATGAGTATATTCCTATGAAGCGTACTATTGAAGAAACAGCGATAGGATATGAGAGAGCTATTTCTGAAGGGGAGAAATATTTCAGGTTGTCTTATTCTGAGAATCTTTGATTTAAAATTTCTTAGGAATGAGTAAATAATAAAGTATCATATTTTGACAAGGGAATTTTGAGTCAGAACGAGGCAAAAAACGTAGGGGTAGCCGAGCTATCATGAGGCTTTTTAACGTTGTGCTGGCTCCAAAGTACCTGTCACAAATTGGTATGTTATTTTTTAACCATTCCTTAGGGTGAGATACTGATCACTTTTGATAGAGATTAATGAATTCAGTAGCATTCAATATTGGAATTATTGACTTTTTGAAATCCTTTTTATTCCTTGTTATTATAGCCTCACATGAATTTTCTAACGCAATATAATATTGAATTCCATCTTCAAAATCCTTAAACTCTTCTTCTAGCGCTAAGTCTAAAATTTTATCATCAAACGAAGCTACTTCGACTAAAGTTTTGAATTTCCTTAATGAACTCCTGACTTTATTTAATTTGAGTTGTTCTTTAAGGATGTAATGTGTATTTGCAAATGTTAATGTGGAAACAATAAGTTTTATTTTATTGTCAATGGCGTATGTGAAAAGATCTTGACTTGCTTCAAAGAAATCAATTCTTTGACTGAGAAGATCTAAGACGATATTTGTATCAACAAAAAGCGTTTTCATTATTTATACTTTTTGGTCAAGTACTTTGCGTACGATTCACGATAGTCTTTTTTGTCATCAAGTGTAATAATACCAGTCAGACTTTTTACGATAGGATTGACTTTTCTCTTCTTCACACTATCAGAAGTAATCGCTGATAGATAATTTTCAATTAATTTGGATAAACTAGTATTGGAGTCTTTAGCATAATTTTTTGCTTCTTCAATTATTTGTGAGTTTAATTTTAAAGTGAGTTTTGAATCCATGGCACTGCATTTGTACGGACAAAATTAGCGTTTAAATACGTATAAGTCAATATTAATAGTTGAAAATATTGTTCATAGTGAATGATATCATTTTACTTTTTACTATTCAGTCTTATAAGTAAAATACCATCTTCTAAAATCAGCAGAGCATATTGAATTCTGTTAAAAAAATACACCACCTCAATACCAATAATTAACCTTAAGAACCAAAGCCCGATTATTAGTCTGAACATGCCTCATATTATTGAAATCAGTTAGAATATCATAGTTGTCGACGAAAACCAGAAAGATATCTGACATAGGAGAGAAGCGCCATTGTAGGCGAGAGTTGATACCTATAAAATCATCCTGGTCAACATATTGAAATAGGGTAGTCCATAATAAGTTTCTGTTGAATCCTATTTCTAATTTGCCTAATAAAGCAGTGATGATTTCATTTCCATAAGGATCTGGGAAGTCTAACTTGTTCCATTGATAACCTATTCCTAGGTTACCCCAAGGCTGAACTCTGAAATTAATATCTGTGCTAGCTTGACTTAAATTACCATTGTAGAAACTACCCGTCTGACCATTTAGACTGAAGTTGACCAACTTTCTTTCGTCAGAAGAATAGGATGCCGCTATGCTATTGAATTTATATCTATCCGCGGGGAGCGGCTCTCCTTCTGACACAAAACTAAAAGGAAAAAGAAGTTGCACGTCATTACGTTCAACGCCTACTTCAAAATCTGCCGTATTGCGAAAAGCCACTGAGTAACTTAATTCATTATACAATTCACTAAAACTCCAGTCTGTATTGGTATAATAAATATTGGTTAGGTTAAAATTATGTCTTGCTATTTTACCTTGTTGGGGTCTGATCCTGTAAGTGAGTCGAGCCAAGTTGTCGTTATATCCTACTCTGATGACTGTATCCCTTGCCGCATCATAATTTTCTAGACGTTGGACAAATCCCATGTCAGCAAAATAGTTCTCTTGTACCATAGCACTTGCCATTGTGATATCCCAAGATGGATCGGTATAGTCTATACCATAAGTGTAAAATCCTGTTTTTCCTGTTATTTGTGGTTTAAAAGAATGATGCATACTCGCCCATGTACTTATCTTTCCGTCATTACTTATGTAGCCTGCATCTAGACTTGTGTTTCTGCCATAATCCTGATCTACAGTTTCGGTACCTTCAAAGGCTTGTCTATTTAAAAACATGCCTCTAATAAACGAGCGACCAAAGTTCTTTTTAATACTAACTGCACTTTGGTTTTGAGCCAATGAATTGTCACTACTCAATGAGTGAATATTCATAACACCTATACGTGTTGTATTATTGATGTTTCCTGTTAATCTAGCGCCGTATAATATAGATACGGCTTGTCGTTCACTATCCAGCCCTATTCTCCGTGAGAAAAATGGCCTCACTGCTGAATATCCTGAATCAGCAAACAAATCTCCATTTTCTAAAAAAAATGTTCTCTTCTCCGGTAAGAAAATATTAAATCTTGTCAGATTAGTGACCAGTTCATCTACTTCGATTTGAGAAAAGTCAGGATTGAATGTTAAGTCCAGATTAAGCGTCGGACTTATTGAGACACGAGCATCCAGTCCTGCATTGCCATTAAGTTTTAGATCTTCACCTACTAGTTTATTCATAGATCCTGTCAGGTAGGGTATGATATTGTAATTTCCTTTTTTAGGAATAGGCGCTTCCTCAAATACCAGTGCTCCCGCAAATGCGACATCAGGAGGCCAGAATGATTCTGGTACTGCCGTCCAATTGTGATATTCGTTTTCGTTAATATGATTTCTTACAAAGTTCATTCCCCATTCAGTGTCATTAGGATTGAACCTTAGGATTCTAAATGGAATCGCCATCTCCATAGACCAATATTCCTTATCTACGTGCACCTCACTGTACCACTTGTTACTCCAGTCACTATTTATGTCATCAGATGATCGCAGTGCATCCCACTGCTGACCTGAGGCAGAAATCCCGAATAGAAAACCATTCGTTCTTGTGTTGAGTGGGTCCAGCACGATCGCAATGCCATCATTGTCCCAGTACTCATCTCGCTTCAATGATCGAATGATAATATTTTCTTTCTGAAAACACTTAGCAGCGACATAGAGATTGTCTTTATCATAGGTTAACATTATTTCTGTTCTGGGATCGGCACCCTCAGCAAAGTAAGGTGACTTCTGCCAGAAGTCTGAACCGATGTTAGCGTCAGACCACGCCATATCATCTAATTTTCCATCTACCTTAATCGATGTTTGGGTTTCTGTAATCTCTAGTCTGAATAGCTTTTTGAAATCTTCAACAGCTGGTTGTGCAACTAGAAATAGAGATAAGGGTAGGAATAATATTGTTAATTCTAATCTCATGCGTTAAGTAGTGATTTGAAATCAATAACTTCTTGGTTATTTATAATGTCTTCCAGAGTCTCTCTTTTTCTTATAAGATAATCTTGACCTTTAAGTAAAAGAACCTCCGCTGGCTTTAATCTTGAGTTGTAATTTGAGGCCATTGAAAAACAATAAGCACCTGCATTTCTAAATAGCAAAATGTCTTTTTCACTTATTTCGTTTAAAATTCTATCTTCTGCAAAAGTGTCTGTTTCACATATGTACCCTACTATGGAATACATTTTTTTGTCTCCCTCTGGATTAGAGATATTTTCTATTTCATGAAAAGAGTTGTAGAACATAGGCCTAACAAGATGATTGAAACCACTGTTTATCAATGCAAACGTACATGCAGTCGTTTGTTTAACAACATTGACTTGTGCCAGAAATACACCTGCCTCACTAACAAGAAATTTGCCTGGTTCGAATCTTAGCGTAATATCTTTATTCCTTTTTTTACAGTAATCGTTAAAGACTTTGCTGAAACGTTTTCCCAAATCTTCAATATTAGTTTCTAGGTCGTTTTCTTTATATTTCACTTTGAATCCACTTCCAAAGTCTATTGATTTCAAATCCTCGAACTCATCCGCGATTAAAAACACCAAGTTAGCTACTCTTTCAAAAATATCAACTTGTACTATGTCTGAACCAGTATGTACGTGGACGCCTTCAACCTTGATGTTATATTTATTTACTAGGCGATAAACGATAGGCATCTGGTGAATGGATATTCCGAACTTGGAACCGATGTGTCCTACGCTTATGTTACTGTTGCCGCCAGCCATCAGATGTGGATTCAATCTCAGAAATACGGGAAGATCTGGGTATTCTTGTCCTATTTTTTCTAATATGGAGATGTTATCAATTGTTATTTTGACACCAATGTCAATAGCCTTCCTGTATTCCTCCATGGCAACACCATTAGGTGTAAAAATTATATCTTCGGGCTTGAAACCTGTTTTGATACCCAGATAAACTTCTTCTATCGAGACACAATCTAACCCAGCACCTAATTCCTTGAATAGCTTAAGGACAGATAGATTGGATAGGGCCTTCATTGCGTAATGAATCTTAAGACTTTGTACAGAAAAGGCACTCTCAAAATTCCTATATTTCTCTATTATGGCGTCTCCATTATATACAAATAGAGGGGCACCATATTTTTCTACAAGGGTATTATATTGATACATCATTTTAATATTAAATGGATACTTAGCTTTAATATAATTTGGAAGAAATTATTCTAAAATGAAAAAGGTCCAAAGATAACATATAACACTTCTATATAATGTCTTTTCTTGGTAAATTGCATCTTTTATCTATACAATAGAAACAATGATAACTTGTCCTCCAGAAAGATTGGGTTCTTTTTACCTAGGTGCAGCGTATGATGCAACTCAAGGTAAAGTCACAGATACCTCAGTTAATTATGACTCCAGAGATCTGACTACACATGCGGTATGCGTAGGTATGACGGGAAGTGGTAAAACAGGTCTGTGCATAGGGCTACTAGAGGAAGCGGCTATAGATGGTGTACCTGCTATCATAATAGATCCCAAAGGTGATATGACTAATCTTATGCTACAGTTTGAGCAATTGGATGCAGATGACTTTCTACCATGGATCAACGTTGATGATGCAGGTAGAAAAGGTATGACGCCACAAGCGTATGCACAATCTACAGCTGAAAAATGGCAAACTGGACTAGGCGAATGGGGACAAGGAAAAGAAAGAATAGCATTACTCAAGTCTTCTGTGCAATATACGGTGTATACGCCAGGTTCTAATGCGGGAATACCTATTAACATAATGGGTTCATTTGCGGCACCTAAAGTTGATTTCGATTCTGACGCAGAGATGTTGCGTGAACGGATTCAAGGAACGGTAGGGGCCTTACTGGGAATGATTAATAGTAAAGAAGATCCAGTCAGAAGCAGAGAGGGAATTTTATTAGCTAATATATTTGAGCATTTCTGGAGGGAAGGTAAAGACCTAGATTTAGCGAGTCTGATTATGAACATCCAGTCACCGCCTATGCAGACTTTAGGCGTATTTGATATAGATACTTTCTTTCCACAGAAAGATAGATTTAAACTGGCGATGGATTTCAATTCACTTATCGCTTCCCCACAGTTTAAATATTGGTTGCAAGGTGAGGACTTGGATATTGATAAATTATATTTTACGAGTGATGGGAAACCTAGACATTCTATTATATATCTGGCGCACCTTAGTGAGAGCGAAAGGATGTTTTTTGTAACATTATTATTGAATAGTTTGATTACCTGGATGCGAGCTAAATCAGGTACAACCAGTCTGAGAAGTTTGCTGTATTTCGATGAGATATTTGGATACTTCCCACCTACAGCCAATCCACCATCTAAAAAACCATTACTTACTATTTTAAAACAAGCCAGAGCCTATGGTGTAGGTGCTGTTATGGTAACTCAGAATCCAGTTGATATTGATTACAAAGGATTGTCAAATGCAGGAACTTGGTTCATCGGAAAACTACAAACAGAGAGAGATAAACAAAGATTGTTGGAAGGGTTGAAAGGTGCTATTGCTGAATCAGGTGGCTCAGCTACAGTCGATTATAGTAAATTGATAAGCAGTTTGTCATCTAGAGTTTTTCTGATGCACAATGTTCATGAGGCTGAACCAGTATTACTTCATACACGTTGGGCCATGTCCTATTTGAGAGGGCCACTGACAAGACCTCAGGTTAAACAATTGATGCTAGCAAGGAAGGAGAATGAAAGCCTTAGTACAGTATCTGTAGCTGCAGGAAAAACTAATATTGCAGAAACGAATAATACAGTTGAAGAAACGATAAATACGCAGCCACCTTCTTTAGATCCATCTATTGATCAACGTTTTTTTGCCGTATGGAAAACAGCCTCAGAGGCAGGTTTAGATGCTTCCGCAAATAATACAATTACTTACAGAGCAGAAATGGTACTTGCAGGTAAAGTAAGATATTATAATGATAAGAGAGATGTCGATGTAGTTGAGAATACAGCCTTATTAATTGGGCCGCCAGATGATTTTGGAAGGCTTGATTGGGAATCAAAAAGAGTATTGAAAAACTTTGAGAGAGCTTTATTTACTGAGGTAGATCATCCATCAGGTATTCCCATTTCTTTTGATGCCGTTCCGGCTAAAATAAATTCGATGAAAGAAATAGATAAGGTTTCAAAAACATTTTCTGACTGGTTGTATAAAAACAAATCCCATACAGTTCTAGAACATGAAAAAACTGAGTTGTATCAAGAAGAAAATGAATCAACTGAAGGATTCAGAATGAGATTACAATTGGCGGCACGAGAAGCTAGAGATCAAGAAATAGATAAGTTGCATGACAGTTATGATTCTAAGTTCAGATCTCTAGAAGAGAAAATAAGAAGAGAAGAAAGAGACCTAGACGAAGCCAAGGCTGAAAAATCAAGCCGGAGAACAGATGAATTATTTAACGTCGTAGAAACTGTTTTTGGAGGTGTCTTCGGAGGACGAAGACGTAAGTCAATGAACTCTGTTTCTACTAAGCGGAGGATGGCTAGAAAAGCCAATGAAAAAGTAAACGAGATTAGAGAAGATCTGGAGTCTCTTGATGAAGCCAAATTGTTTTTGGAACAAGAATTACGAGATAAGATCAATGCAATAAGCCGTAAGTGGGAGTCTTTACCAGAAGGTATTATTGAGAAAGAAATAAAGCCTCGTAGATCAGACGTCGTTGTCGAGAATGTTATACTGGCATGGCATCCATTCTGGATCGACCCTAATGGGAATGCATATTCTGCCCTTGGCTAATGCGTACAATTTAAAAATAAAAAGAAGTCTTCCTATCATATATTCGGAGACTACATAATCTAGAAGAGATATGACTTTAAAGAAAAATAACCCTACTAAAACGGAAGCTTGGAGCAAACTCCTTTTCCACTTTAAAAAAGTAGAGGGTATAGAGATAAAGGAACAGTTTGTAAATGATGCGCACAGATTTGATAAATTTTCTATACTAGATAGAGATTTATTACTGGATTATTCTAAGAACAGGATAACAGAAGAAACAATGTCTTTACTTTTCGAGTTAGCCAATGAGCTAGACTTGAAAGATGGAATCGAACAAATGTTCAGTGGATCATATATAAATGAAACAGAAAATAGAGCTGTACTTCATACGGCATTGAGACAAGAGTCAGATGATCCTGTAATTGTAAATGATACTAATGTTATACCTGGTATAAGAGCTGTCCAAGAACAGATGAAGCGCTTCTCTGAAAAATTGCACAGCGGAGAATGGAAAGGGTATTCTGGCAAAGCTATTCATCAGATAGTAAACATAGGAATAGGCGGTTCTGACTTAGGTCCTAAAATGGTTACAGAATCATTAAAACCATATTGGGTAAAAGGTATAGAGACTTATTATGTGTCTAATATAGACGGCAGCCATATCGCAGAAACATTGCAAAATGTAAATCCAGAAACGACGCTATTTGTTATAGCATCAAAGACTTTTACAACCCAAGAAACGATGACCAATGCGGCTACAGCTAAAGCCTGGTTTCTTGCCAATGGAGGAACGGAAGAAGCTGTAAAGAGCCATTTCATTGCTTTATCTACTAGTGCTGAACGTGTGCAACAATTCGGTATAGCACCAGAAAACATGTTTACTTTTTGGGACTGGGTAGGCGGGAGATATTCACTCTCTAGTGCTATTGGCATGTCAGTGGCATTGACAATAGGATATGACAATTTTGAAGATCTTCTTGATGGCCTTTCTGATATGGATAGCCATTTTCGTGAGACACCGATGGAAGATAATGTCCCAGTCATCTTGGCGATGATAGGTATCTGGTATAATAATTTTTACGGAGCAGAGTCAGAAGCTATTTTACCTTATGACCAATACATGCATCGTTTTTCTGCTTATTTCCAACAAGGGAATATGGAGAGTAATGGAAAGAAAGTAGATAGAAACGGAGACTCCATTAGTTATCAGACAGGCCCTATAATCTGGGGAGAACCCGGCACCAATGGACAGCATGCATTCTATCAATTAATCCATCAAGGAACCAAGTTGATACCCTGTGATTTCATTGCAACGGCACTATCACATAACAACATAGGTGATCACCATGAGAAGCTATTGTCTAATTATTTTGCACAGACTGAGGCACTTATGAATGGGAAGACCAGAGCGGAAGTTGTTCAGGAGTATGAAGCCACAGAAATGGCACTTGCTGATTATGAGAAAATAATTCCTTTCAAGGTTTTTCCTGGAAACAAACCCAGTAATTCTATTTTGGTTAAAAAGCTAGACCCTTTTACTTTGGGTAGATTGATTGCCATGTATGAACATAAAATATTTGTCCAAGGATATATATGGAATGTGTTCAGTTTTGATCAATGGGGAGTAGAACTTGGTAAACAATTGGCAAAAAAAATATTACCAGAGTTGATGATCTCAGATGTGATTGATTCCCATGACAGTTCCACTAATGGATTAATAAATATGTACAAAGTTATGCGTGAAGAAGATACAGAAAGTTAAGTGTTATTATGGACTATCTATTCACTTCAGAAAGATTGGGTTTTAGAAAATGGGATGAGCAAGATTTACTTCCCATGACCTCTATAAATCAAGACCCAGAAGTGATGAAATATTTCCCGTATCCAATCAATGCTTCTGCAACTGCGGCATTTATAAATCGTATGAATGCGCAGTATGATAAATCAGGCTATTGTTATTTTGCTGTAGATAGGCTGGACGATTCGACTCTAATTGGGTTTATTGGTTTGTCATACCAAGATTATGAACTCCCATTTGCGCCATTTGTGGATATAGGTTGGCGACTAGCAAAAGCACATTGGAATAAAGGCTATGCGACTGAAGGGGCTAAGTCATGCATGAATTATGCATTAAAAACGTTACAAATAAGTAAGGTTTATTCTATAGCTCCACTTGTCAATGCACCTTCTATCCATGTGATGAAAAAGATTGGGATGTCCATACATACTAAATTTAAACATCCATTATTAGGCGATTATCTTGAAATAGAAGAATGTGTGGCTTATTTAAAACAAAGTTGATAATATTCAACGTTAATGTCGTGAGGTGTTATTTGATCTTTCATTTACCAACCTCAATTTTATTAGTTTAAAGGTCATAATTATGATAAGAACCTTAGTCTATATAACATTTGGATTAATTGTCCTCAGTTGTAATGTAACCCAGAAAGTTAAAAATGGGGACATGGCATATCAACTTAAGCAATATGCTGTTGCAATCGATATGCTTCCTACTGAATATAATAATGCCAATGTTAGTGAGGTCAAACAAAGAAAAGCTTTATATCTAGCGAAGTCATACGAATATCTTAATACATACGATCAAGCTGTTCTGTGGTATGAAAAGGCCCTCTCAGAAAATGAAAGCGAGACCTTGCAACTTGGGTTAGCTCAAGCCTACAAAAAAAACGAGCAGTATAATGATGCCATCGTAATATTCACTGAACTCTATACCAAGTTAAGAGATCTAAAGTATAAGCAAGAAATTGCTATATGTAAGAATGCGATTAAGTACTTGGCAGCTCCGCAAGATGTTAATATAAAACCCTTTCAGAATAATTCTAAATATGCGGAATATAGTCCCGTCTACTTTGAAGATGGATATCTGGTCTACAGTTCAGATCGAGAGGGTAGTACAGGGGATAATACTTATAATTGGA
>JALZVB010000246.1 GCA_023300835.1 Saprospiraceae bacterium
GTGTACATCCTCAAAGAGAGAGTACTACCCTGTTCTTCATACATCCAAGATCTTTTCTTCTGCCAGTTTTGAATACCCGATGTATCTTGTCATCTGCACCCCCGTCAGGTTATATATAGTGCGACTTAGCCAATTACTACCATCACGGCCCTCTAGTCTAGGGAACTCGAAAAAAACGCAAAATTTTGAAAAATAATAATATCAAACTAATATCAAAATAATGAAGAATTTATTACTGTTTTGTGCTTTCATCTTAGCTACAGGTGTAATGACAGCGCAAGAAACTAAGAAATGTACGGCTGCTGAGAAAGCTGCTTGTGCTGCCTCTGGCAAAAAATGTGCTAAAGGTAAAGCTTGTTGTGCAAGTAAAGCCTCAGCCTCTACGGATGCTACAACAGTTGTTATGTCTGCTGAAGCGGTTGCAACACTAGCAAAAGAAGCTGCTGCTTCTGACACATCTATCGAAGTAAGAGAATGTGCTATGTCTGGTGCAGTGGCTTACTACCAAAAATCAGAATGTGCGACATCAGGAAAAGTAAGCATGAACGAAGTAAAATATTGTACTAAGTCTAATGCATTTGTAAATGCATCTCCTAGCGCAGAAATGGGTAACCATGAATCAATAGTTGTTAAAATGACAGATACTGTTGAAGGAACTGAGAAATCAACTGGAGCTAAAAAAGCATGTTGTAAAGGTAAGAAAGCATGTAGCAAAGGTGCTGCAAGTGCATCTACAGATAGCGCAACAAGCGTTATGTCTGCAGAAGCTGTTGCAACATTAGCAAAAGAAGCTGCTGCTGCTGACACATCTATTGAAGTAAAAGAATGTGCTATGTCTGGTGCAGTTTCTTACTACCAAAAGAAAGAATGTGCGACATCAGGAAAAGTAAGCATGAACGAAGTTAAGTATTGTACTAAGTCAAGTGCATTTGTAAATGTTTCTCCTACTGCAGAAATGGGTAACCAAGAAGCTAAGGTTATCAAAATGAATGAAACTACAGAAACAGCTGTAAAATCAACAGAGAAAAAAGCTTGTTGTAAAGGCAAAAAAGCATGTACTAAGAAAGGATAGTATTCTTACTTAAAACAAAAAAATATTAAAGCTCCTGATTCTAAAAAAATCAGGAGCTTTTTTTATGTGCCTGTATTAAGTACTGTTTCTATCAATTTATAATGATGTGGTAATAGTCATAAGGATTATTGCACACTATTTATATTTATGTTTTTTATATATGTTAACTTGCGTTACAGCTAGTTTATAAACATATCACTGATGTCAACCAACAAGAATAAAAAAGAAACTAAGAAGGCTAAAAAACTCTCTAGACGAAAGCAACTTAAAGCAGATAGTGAGAATAATTTATCTAAGACCAAAAGAGATTTACAATCATATATATGTATAGCAGTTATTCTGCTTATAACATCAGGATGCTTCTATACGAGTCTTAATAATGGATATGTTAACTGGGATGATGACAAAAACTTTGCTGAGAATGAGCTGATTACAACTATCAATGACAAGACATTTTGGGAAAACAGTAGCAAGATATTTAAGACACATGTCATAGGAAACTATAACCCGTTATCTATATTTTCGTTTGCAGTAGAGCAAAAGGTCTTTGGACTTGATCAACCTTATTATTGGCATCGTGACAATTTATTACTGCATTTAGGTTGTGTATTTTTTATCTTTTTTATTGGTAAGAGATTGGGACTTGGATATTGGGGGGCTAGTATATTGGCATTACTGTTCGGTATACATCCTATGCGGGTAGAGTCAGTAGCTTGGTTAACGGAACGTAAAGATGTTCTATATGGCTTTTTCTATCTAGCGGCTATGTTCTATTATATCAAAGGCAAACAAGTCGGGTTCAAGAAACGATACCTAGCAATAATAGCTGTTACATTTCTACTTTCCTTACTTTCCAAAGTACAGGCCGTTATACTTCCTATCTCACTCATCCTAGTAGATTATTACCTATCGAAAGATTCTAAAATCACATTAAGAAGCATATTGACTAAATCGCCTCTGTTATTGGGTTCATTGATTATGGGGTTTGTAAACATTCATTTCTTGTCATTGAATGGATCAATTGGCGAGCAAGAGTATTCTGGTCTAGTAAGGGTTTTTATAGGTTCATTTTCGTTAGTAGTGTATTACATCAAGTCTCTTATTCCTTATGAATTGTCGCCACTGTATCCTTACCCAGCACAAATACCGACATACTTCTATGTCTCGATTCTGAGTTTTGTAGCAACAGCTGCATTATTGATATACAGTTATATTAAGAAGTGGAATGTTGTTTTCTTTGGTGTTGGTTTTTTTATGGCCAATGTATTTTTACTCCTTCAGATTCTAGGTGCTGGCCAAGGATTTCTGGCAGATAGGTTTACTTATATCGCATATATTGGTCTTTTCTTTATGTACGCTTATGGAATAGAAAAGCTCATAGCTATAAGACCAGTATTAAAATTGCCTATACTCATAGCAACAGGTTTTATCTTAACTGCTTATGGCGTTATGACATTCAATCAGAATAAGATCTGGAAAGATAGCGGCACACTGTGGACACATACTTTGAAATATTATTCTAAGTCAACTTTGCCATGGGGAAATAGAGCCAATTACTACAGAGACAACAAAGAAATAGCAAGAGCCTTACACGACTATAGTCAAGTGATCAGATTGGCCCCTAATAAAGCTGAACCTTATAATTCTAGAGCAAGACTGTACTTCAATTTTAATGAAAGGGATTCTTTACTCAAGGCACTGACTAATTATAATATGGCGATAAAGCTTGATCCTGGAAATGTTGAGTTTATAGTAAATCGTGGTGCTACGTATGCCAAATTAGGTGATGGCAGTAGAGCACTAGAAAATCTTAATGAAGCTGAAAAAGTAGATCCTTCATTTGCTAATATCTATCTCAATAGGTCTGTCATAAATAATGTCAATGGCAATTATCCTGCAGCATTGATAGATATAGATAAATACCTAAGTCTCAAGCCTAATTTCCCAGACATGTGGTATGAGAAGTGCAGATTGAATAATCATTTGAATAATCCAAGTGAAGGCCTAAAAGCTGCCAATCAAGCGATAGCTATGAACAATAGGAAAGGGTTATATTATTACGAAAGAGCGAATAGTTACTACAGACTAGGGCAATCTGCTTCAGCTAAAGGTGACATACAGGCAGCTCAAAAACTGGGGCATAAAGGTGATCCTGAAATGATAAATATGATCATGAGTAGTCAATGATAAATTAGGCTTCTTTTTAAAATAGAGAGACTCAATTATTTGAATCTCTCTATTTTAGTTTTGACATCAGACTTTAAATGGAAAGTTATTAAAAGACCTTAAGCTCTCGCATAAACCCTCACAACACTATCCATAAGGTACTGACGATAATCTAGTGCATACTTCCTCATATTTCTCAGTTGCTGTTGCGTGAACTGATTCTGAGACCCATATGACATATGATTGTTGTCCTCATCATGCGCAGAACGCATACCTAAAGAAATTTTCTGTAGAATTGTCAATTCCCAAGGATGCTTAAGACCTAGAAAGTGACCCATCTCATGGACCAGTGTTTTACTATCTTCTAGACCATCATAGGCCATGAGTATTCTATCAAATTGTGGTGCACTGGTTGCGTAGTTATTCTGTCTTGCGCTCAGCATAGGTGTAAAACCCATCAAGGCTACATTTTTTCCTGGTTCGTTATAAGTATCAAATAAGAAGATGTTTATACCACCCGTTTTCTCAATATCTTTTATGATAGGTTGTAGGCTTGCTTCTCCGGCGTTATGTCTATAGGACTGATAGAGGTCTGGCAGAAAGGCATGGTTAGGATCCATAAATAATTCATCAAAGACAAAAGTTATTTCTCCTTGAAATGCCTTGTTGAGATTCTCGATATTCTCAAATATTTTTACGGTAATATCTTCATCGACTTTATCTCTACCCATCATGTACACATTGACATTCATAACTGGTAACTCCTTAAATTCCATTTCTTCTTCGTGAGCAGTTCCTGGTAAGATCGCTAGACTGATAACTACAGCTAGGATTAGGCTCATTGATATCCATTTTCTCATAACTTTTGAGTTTAGTATTACAAAAATTTTCACCTCAGTATGCTGCGGTGGCGAGACGGATAATAAAAAGTATTGCTACATATAGATTATTTGCTGGGTTGCATCCAGTCTGCCATCACCTTTTTTTGTGGTGTTCATGCTACTAGATTCTATTGTATTCATTGTTTTTCAAGAATATTAATTTTTGAGAATATCCCATTGGTGTTAGTATAACTGTAATCTGGAATAGAAAGTTGCCTTGGATTTGTTAATTAAGCAGAAAACATTCTAAAATATTTGCTAAAAGCGAAATATATAGTTGTTTATTCTGCCTTATACTTGTAGTGCCGTCAATTACAATGCCAGCAGAGTAGAACGAGAATTATTTAACTTATCGACTGTTTTTAAGAAAATAGATTGTAATCAACTGATTATCATAAGGTTATACGTATGGTTGTCTTGAGTGACGACCAAACTTTAAGATACAACTGACAATTACTTTACATTACTTACTTATAAATTCGGGGTCTATGCCTTGAGTTTATTAAAATATATTTTGGCTGCAGCCAAAACCTTAGGGGCTAATAATATTGTGGCTAGCATAGTAGGAATGGCCATTATAGCAAATGATCCGTCTATGAAATTTATAATTATATCAAGAGATAGTGTTGCTCCAGCTAGTATGCTTGCCAAATAAAAATAGTTGTAATAATGCTTCTTATCGTCTCCTAATAGAAATGACATACACTTGCTGCCATAGTAAGCATAACTGAGTAATGACGAAAGACTGAAAATCACAATACATACAAGTAACAAATAGGGCCCAAAACCAGGTAGTGCAGCTGAGAAAGCGGCAGCAGTCAATGTAACGCCATTGCTTCCAGTGGTTTGCCATACGCCTGTGACGAGTATTGCTAATGCAGTAAGTGTACATACTATTATGGTGTCAATAAATGGTCCCAACATAGCTACAAGTCCTTCTCGGATAGGTTCTGATGTCTTGGCTGCCCCATGGGCTAATGCGGCAGTTCCTAGACCAGCCTCGTTAGAAAAAGCACCTCTTTTAATTCCTAATACAATCAATGCACCCAGTACACCACCGAACATAGGGTCACCCGTATAATGATTAGCAGCAAAGGCGTCTGTGAAAATAAGGCCCAGATAATGAGGCACTTTGTCATAGTTAATAATCAATATAGTAACAACCGCTAAGAAATATAACACCACCATTGTAGGTACAAGTTTAGCAGCGGTTTTACTTATCCGCTGCAATCCACCTATTACTACAAATGCTGTTGCAATCATAAGAATAATACCTATTACTAAATTGGCTCCTGGGCCAGCAGGAAGACCATTAGGAACAAGAAGTATGTCTCTGATGGCTTGCGTCAACTGATTAACATTGAATGCGGGTAATGCACCTATAAGACCAGCTAAACTAAAGAGTACAGCCAGAGGTTTCCATTTCTCTCCTAGTCCTTCAGTAATAAAATACATAGGGCCACCTTGGATTTCTCCAGCGGAATCTTTTCCTCTATATAGAATGGCTAGTGTACAGGTAAAAAATTTGGTACACATACCTACGATACCACTTACCCACATCCAGAAAACAGCTCCTGGTCCACCTATAGAAATCGCTACAGCTACCCCTGCAATATTACCCATGCCTATTGTAGAAGAAAGGGCTGTCGTCAAGGCTTGAAAATGGTTGATCTGGCCTGGGTCATTAGGGTCGTCATATTTGCCACGAAGCACAGAAATGGCATGTCCAAAATATAAAAACGGTACAAACTGTGATCGTATCAATAAGTATATCCCTCCACCTATCAGTAAAACCAATAGTGGCATCCCCCACATAAATGAGGAAAAAGCTGCGGCAATTTTTTCAATACGATCAATCATCTGTCTAAGGTATGGATTTAAGTATAAAGTTTAATTGATTGAAACCATGGAAGAGAAATGATCTAATAAACTGAAGATTCTGAATATATTTGCCAATTACAATTTCTATGAGTTGACACTGACTAGTTTTTTTGTAGTGTCCCAATATTAATAACCTGAAAATAGCTGTAAACACAAGACTTCTTCTCCCTTCCCATATGGAAGGTATTGCTCGTTATATATACGAGACCACCAAAGCTATGGTGCTTGCCCATCCAGAAGATGAATTCCATTTCTTCTTTGATAGGGCTTATGATAAGAAGTACGTTTTTGCAGATAATGTGATTCCACATGTTTTGTTTCCGCAAGCTAGGCACCCGTTGTTGTGGCATTTATGGTTTGAATATGCCGTTCCTAGAAAACTTAAGAAACTAGATATTGATGTTTTTTACTCCGGTGACATGTACTTGAGCAAATCGACCATGGTTCCTCAATTACTGGTCAGCCATGACCTTAACTTTGTACATCAACCTGAATATTTGCAAAAAAAACATAGAGCTTATCTCAAAAAGAATATGCCCTTGTTTCATTCTATAGCAGATCATATTATCAGCGTATCTGATTATACCAAGTCAGATATTGTAAACCATTACGGGATTGATCCACAACGAATATCTGTTGCTGGTAATGCCACACCTGAGGGGTTTACACCTTTGGATTCAGAGCGCATTAAAAAAATAAGAGATCAATATACGGACGGGAAGCCATACTATATATATGTGGGTTCATTACATCCCCGTAAGAATATAGCTCGCTTATTGAAGGCATATGATTTATATAAACAAGCCACTGGTTCTGACTACAAGCTTGTGATCTATGGTCGTAATGCCTGGGAGACCAGTGATATCAGTGAGGTATTGAAATCGCTAAACTATAAACAAGATGTCATTTTCTTGAGTAACAATGAGCCACAGGTTTCTGATATAATGGGAGCTGCATTTGCGTTGACATATGTCTCGCTTTTTGAGGGGTTTGGTATTCCGATACTGGAAGGATTTTCTGCTGGAGTGCCTGTCATTACTTCTACAAGAACATCTATGCCTGAGGTGGCTGGTGATGCTGCTATTCTTGTAGATCCCGAATCTACACAAGCTATTGCCAATGCTATGGTAAAGTTACACAGCGATGAAAAACTGAGATTCCAATTAATAGAAGCTGGACATCTGCAAAAAGAACTATTCTCTTGGGAGAAGACAGCAAAAACGATTTACAGTCAATTGAAAGGAATAGCTCGTTAAAAGCTCGATTTTTATTTCCGTAACACCAATAATTTCATCATTTCCCTTGCCGCGACTTCCGCTTTTTTCTTTACAAATGCGCGATCAGTCTCATCTCCAATCTCGTAAGTAATACCCTCTGCATCGAAGAGTAGATAGAACCATCCTTTGGTAATCGGACTATTGAGGTCGTAGGGTTCATCTTGTGGGGTATATCCATCTAGGGCATCATCGATACCTTGTATCCATAAGTCTTTGAATGGAAATATTGTAGAAGATCGATTAGGTGTTAAGGTATAATATAGATCTTCTTGGGTTGAGTGAAAATCAAATCCTGCCAATACTTTATTCTTGTTTTTATTAACTGTGTTAATGGCATGTGTGGCTACAACCTTGACTTCTTCTTGTCTGTAATGAGACCAATCCCTGTTGATATCTATTCCTCCGGCATTGTGTCTCCAGTGCCCCATATCTACGCCATCTGGATTGATCAAAGGATAAACTAGAACTCTATGTTTTTCTAGAAAGCTATCACTGAGAGGTTTGTCTTTGAGTAATTCTTCTACAAATGACATCATAGCCACATAACCAGAAATCTCTGGCGGATGCAATCGACTGAAAATAATGATGGTAGGTTTTTTCTTTTTTGGTCCTTTACATATATCTAGACATAAGATATCTCTTCCGAGTTTAGATTTTCCGATAACAGAAAGTTCTACATTTTCAGATTGACTAATCGTCTGACTCCATTCTAGGTTGTATTCTGTATCCATGAGTTCCTGCGCAGAGACATATAGTTTTTCTGAGTTGACCTGAAGCTTTAAGGTCGCTAAGTTTCCAGCTTTCAATGTATCAAATTGACTGCTGTCTATAGGAAACCAAGTCTCTTTATCTGTACTTAATTTGGGCCAGTATCGATGCTTGTGATCGCCATAATAGATTTCTAGATCTATGTCAGTCGTTTCCTCAGCTTGTAAGCTAAAGGCAAAATGAGGACTTGAGTTTATCGGTTCGTTTTCAGGTAGAATAGTAACTCTATAAGTTGTGTCATTAATCTGATCAAAGCCATTGAGCCTAGCGCCGTTGAATGTATTGTCAGCGGTAATTACCCCTTGTTTGAATACGCCTTTTTCTTGATATAAAATGGGCTTATCTGAAGTGTCTTTAGGATCAGGAAAACCTTCGACTACGCCTAGCTTAACCGTTTTACAGGCTAGAAACATTGTCAAAATGATGAAAAAGGGAAGGAATCTATTAATTGACATAAGTTTTTTTCTTCTAAAGTCTAAGTTAATCTTATTCATAAAAAACCTTGTCCTACGCTTTGAAATTGCATTTCTAACTATCTAATGTTGCTGTCCCCGTAGTCATCACTTTTCTAACTTGTTGATAATATCTAACTTATACATACTGATATTACATATAAGTGAGAAGCTAAGAATATAAGAGAGATACTCACCCTACAACTATATTGTACTATATCAGGCCAGCTCAAAACATTATGATTTTAACAATTCGATTTTTAAAGCTTTAATCTTAGGTTAAATTGATACTATTTCTGATCATTGGGCTACTTTTGCTCGAGATTTTACGTCTGTTCTAATGACAGACTCTCAATTGTATACAACAGTAATAACACAACTACAATGAAAATAAACATGATTAAATCAATATTGACGATTGGCGCTTTTATGATCGCTGTTCTTTCAGTAAATGCACAAAAATTTGGATACCTGAATTCTGCACAATTATTGTCAGAATTACCAGAGGTGAAATCTGCAGATAGTGACCTTGAAGCTTACCAGAAACAACTTATGAGTGCAGGAGAGGCGATGGTAAAATCTCTAGAAACGAAGTATACAGCCTATGCTAAAGAAGCCCAAGAAGGCTTGTTCTCTCAAGTAGAAATGCAGCAAAAGCAAGCTGAAATAGAGCAAGAGCAGCAGAAGATACAGCAGTATGAAGTTGAGGTTCAGAACAAGATTATTGCTAAAAGAGAAACTTTATACAAGCCTATTCTAGACAAAGTAAAAACAGCACTGGAGGAACTGGGCAAGGAACAAGGATACACTATGATTTTTGATGCAAGTAATGGTTCATTATTACATGCTAACGAATCAGAAGATGTCATGTCACTTATCAAGACTAAGTTAGGGATCTAAGACGCGATAAGAGCGCAATAAAATATAATTTAAATAAACACAAAAGAGGGTCGCAGCAATGTTGGCTCTCTTTTTTTTTGTTTTTGCGAAAGCTTAGAAATGGTATTATGCATCTTCTTTTTTCCTGTAAACCAGTTGTAAGCCGTGTAGGAAATTACGTAGAAATTGATTTTTGCATTCACGATATTGACGCTGCTCTGGTTTTCTAAAGAAAGCATTCAATTCGTGCTTGCTTACCTTAAGGTCAGCCTTTCCTAGTATTTCTACCATATCAACATCCTTTAGAGAAAGGGCAATTTTAATCTTTCTGAGTATAATATTGTTATTGATAGTTGATTCTAGCGCTGGTAATTTTCCATCTTTCTTTCCTCTCTTGGCCACTATGAATCCATTGAGAAACGCCGCTAATTCTTTTGCTGGAATAACTTGATGGGCCTCATCATCATCTGCCTTGAGCCAATCACTTATCTGTGTTCTAGTCACCTCTAGACTTCCTAGACCAAATAATTCAATCATCTGTGTATCACTGAAGTCAAACGTATAGCGCAGTCGTCTGATAACATCATTGTTATTCATAAGGGTATATGTTTTTTAACTAAGGGAAGAAATAATCTTCAACGTAAGGTTACGTGGTTCCGAAAGCTCTATTCTTAAGTTTCTGTAGGAATGGACTTGCAAATATGAAGTTCTGTAATATATCGTTATCACTCTCTATAACTTGATCCATATTTCCTTGCCATGCTAATTTACCTTCATGTAGGAGACATATATTTTCGCCTATTTCCATAACAGAGTTCATGTCATGGGTATTGATAACTGTGGTGATCTTATTTTCATCCGTAATATCAGAGATAAGCGCATCAATAAGAATGGCAGTCTTGGGATCTAATCCGGAGTTGGGTTCATCGGCAAACAAGTATTTGGGATTAAGAACGATGGCTCTAGCTATACCTACTCTTTTCTGCATTCCGCCAGAGATCTCAGATGGAAACTTGGCATTGATACCTTCCATATTTACTCTTTCTAGACAATAGTCAACTTGTTTTTGCTTTTCTCCTACAGTCATTCGTGTAAACATATCCATAGGGAAACGGATATTTTCTTCTACAGTCATTGAGTCAAATAGGGCATTCCCCTGGAACAACATACCCACTTGCATACGCAATTCTCTCAGTTGCGCTTTATTAAGACTGCATAGATCACGGTCGCCATACCATACATGACCCTTTGTAGAATCAAAGAGACCTACAAGGATCTTAAGTAATACTGTTTTACCAGCACCAGACTTGCCTATAATAAGGTTGGTTTTAGATGCCTCAAATGTAAAGTCTATACCCTTGAGTACTTCCTGATCTCCAAATTGTTTAAATATACCTTCTGCTCTGATCATCTGCTAACTTGTAAGTACAACGGCTATAATATAATCTGCAATAAGAATAGAAATTATTCCGTAGACAACAGCTCTTGTACTGGCATGCCCTAGTTCTACACTACCTCCTGTTACAAAGTATCCTTGATAACATGCTACGGAAGTCAATATATATGCAAAAACAAAGGCCTTAATATACATCATACATACCGTCCATGGCTTAAAGAAAGATCTTAATCCTTGTATGAAATCCTCGGCAGTAAAGGCACCGCCGTAGATGGTCGCAATATAACCACCTCCTATACTAACAATAGCGGCAACGCTGACAAGTATAGGAATAACAAATAAAGCCGCTATTATCTTAGGCATCACTAGAAATGAAGCTGTATTAACTCCCATGATCTCCATGGCATCGATATGTTCTTTCTGTCGCATACCGCCTATCTCAGAGGCAATATTAGATCCTACTTTTCCAGCAAGTATAATGGATGAAAATGTCACAGCCAGTTCTATAATAGCCATATCTCTTACGATATAACCGATATAGTAGGCTGGGATAAGCGTGCCTTGTAATTGATATGTGAATTGTACAGCGGTAACGGCTCCTATAAAGAGTGATACAACAAATATAATCATAAGGGAACCGATGCCGATCTCATACATCTGCCGTATGGTTTCCTTATAGTACATTTTCATGTTTTCTGGACGCTTAAATATTTCTGCGTGCCAGCCAACAAACTTTCCAATATGGTATAATAATCCTCCAGTCATAACGTAATCACGAAAGTACAGTTAACCCCATAAAAAATCTTAATTGTTAAGTATTTAAAGTTTATTTGTTCCAGTAGGAGACTATATTTATTGAGAATAACGATATATACATAACAAGATGAACGCTATAATAACTGGAGGCACCAAAGGAATAGGAAGAGCAATAGCCAATAAATTTGCAACAGAAGGCTTCAACCTTGCGATCTGTTCGAGAAATGAATCGGATTTGGCTACAGCCAAAAAAGAACTTATGGCACTCAATGCTGATATCAAAGTGTATACGCAAGTCGTTGACGTCAGTAAAAAGGATCAAGTCAAGACATTTGGACAATATTGCATAGATACGATGACTAGCATAGACGTGCTTATCAATAATGCAGGCGTATTCCACCCAGGCGCTTTGTATGAAGAAGAAGAAGGTGCTCTAGAGTCTATGATAGAAACCAATCTATACAGCGCCTACCATCTAACACGAAAATTGCTGACGCCTATGATAGCGCAAGCATCAGGTTATATTATTAACATGGCGTCCATAGCCAGTTTTATGGCCTACCCCAATGGCGGCAGTTATAGTATCTCAAAGTTTGCACTCAGAGGATTCTCACAAGTCTTAAGAGCTGAGCTAAAAGAAAAAGGCATTAAGGTAACGACTATAATGCCTGGCGCTACTTGGTCCAACTCATGGGATGGGGTAGACCTACCAGAAAGTAGACTGATGCAAGCCACTGATATTGCGACAACTGTATGGAGTCTGTTCCTTATGAGTCCCAGCGCTGTTGTAGAGGAGGTTGTATTAAGGCCTCAATTGGGTGATCTGTAATATTGACGATTATTCCCTTATGTATATACCAGTTTCGTTGCAAATAGATGAGGCAAATTCTACTTTCTTATACAACCAATGGCGGATATGATCTTAATATCACCTCATCATTCGATGGGATGTCACAGACTGCAATTGAGAACTTCTCTAATGTAAGTGGTTCTGGAAATTACACGACAGATGGAGATCAGATTACGGTAAGAGGATCATTTTTTGATTTTGAAGTAAGTGGCGTTGATATATCTGAGTTTCAAGAAGAAGCTACAGCGACATATGAAATCAATTCTGATGGACAATTGAGATTTACACAGGATGAGACACTTTCACCAGTTGTTTCACCTGATGTAACATCTACGAGTTCTATTAGGTCTGTATCTGTATGGGAAAGAAAGTAAGATTTTTAGAGTAAAAAATTATAGAGGGGGAATTCCATTACAATTGGAATTCCTCTTTTTTATGATATATGCGTCATAATTTCATTCGGACGGCTGCATTTTAAGACAGATTGTCACGTATTTCACTATGGCACTTGGTTTGAAGCTATACAGTCATTGACTAATTTGACTCACTAAAACAGGCTATAAAGACTATGGAAAAAGGAAACATTTCAGTTACGGCGGAAAATATATTTCCGATAATTAAGAAATTTCTATACTCAGATCAAGAAATTTTTCTCAGAGAGCTTATCTCTAATGCTATAGATGCCACCACTAAAATAAATACGCTTGCATCAAAAGGGGAGTTCAAAGGCGACCTTGGCGAACTTACTGTTGACATTATTCTTGACGAAAAGAAGAAAACCCTTACCATCAGGGATAGAGGTATAGGAATGACAGAGGCGGAGGTAAAGAAATACCTCAATGAAGTGGCTTTCTCTTCTGCGGATTCATTTCTTAAGAAATACCAAGATGAAGCTAATATTATAGGACATTTTGGACTAGGATTTTATTCAGCATTTATGGTTGCTGATAAAGTTGTCGTTGACACTAAATCTTATAAAAAATCAAAAGCTGTAAAATGGTCTTGTAAAGGAGATCCTAAGTTCCAGTTGGGTGATGGGAGTAGAGATTTCAGAGGAACTGATATCATCCTTCATATATCTGATGACAGTACGGAGTTCTTACAGAAAAGTAGAATACAAGCCCTTCTAGATAAGTACACGAAGTTCTTACCTTTCCCTATTAGATTTGGTACAAATACCAAAACAGAATGGGAAGGCGAAGGAGAGGACAGAAAGTCAACAGAAGTTATAGAGGATAATTTTGTAAATAATACAAACCCTTTATGGAAACAAAAGCCTTCTAAATTAAAAGAAGCGGACTACATAAGTTTCTATAAAGAACTATATCCATACAGTCCAGACCCATTATTTTGGATCCACTTAGATATCGATTTTCCGTTTAACTTGACAGGTGTATTGTATTTCCCTAAGCTTAATAACAGCTTGGAAATGCAGAAAAATAAAATACAACTCTATAGTAACCAAGTCTATGTTACGGATGATGTAAAAGAAATCGTACCTGAGTTTTTATTACTTCTTCATGGTATTATTGACTCTCCAGATATTCCACTTAACGTATCTAGATCTTATCTACAGAGTGACAGTAACGTAAGAAAAATTACGGCATACATAACTAAAAAAGTAGCTGATAAACTCAAGCAACTATACAAGAAAGATCCAGAAGCCTTCCAAGATAAATGGGATGATGTAGGAACATTTGTCAAGTACGGAATTATCTCTGACGAGAAGTTCTTTGCTAAGTCTGACAAGTTTGCACTTGTAAAGAATACGGATAATGAGTTTACTTTATTTGATGAATATATAGAGAAAGTAAAGCCTACTCAGACTGACAAAAACGAAAGAGTTGTTCTTCTTTATGCCAATAATGATAAAGATCAACACAGTTATATTGAGTCAGCTAAGAATTATGGTTACGACGTTCTATTGATGAATAATGTGATAGATAATCACTTTATGCAGCACATGGAACAGAAGAAAGATAAGATCACTTTTGTCAGAGTAGATTCAGATACAGCAGACAAGTTGGTCCCTAAGGACGAAGAGAAAGTTTCAGTTCTTTCTGAAAAGCAAGAAGAAAAAGTAAAAACACTTTTTACAGAATCTATAGGAGATATGAAAGGCGGACATATTGAGTTACGTCCATTGTCACCAGAAGATCATCCTGTTCTTATCACTAAACCAGAGTTTATGAGAAGAATGAAAGAAATGCAGATGATGCAAGGGATGAACATGGGAGAAATGCCAGATTCTCATAGTATTGTTATCAATACCAATCACCCTCTCGTTGCTGAGAAAATTCTAGGGATGAAGAACAAAGAAAAGAGAGATTCTTTTGCCAAGTATTTATACAACCTAGCGAGACTCAATCAGAATATGTTGAAAGGTGAAGAGTTAAGTGATTTTATAAAAAGTAGTATCGCATTTATAAAGTAGTCTAACTGCTTAATAAATTAAGTATAAAAAGTAAGGGCAATCTCGTAAGAGATTGCCCTTTTTTTTTAAATTATTGATCTGAATTTTGTGATCCTGTTTCTGAAATTACTCCAATAATATAAGAAGTAATTACTTTTTAAGCAACTCAAAACTCTGAACCATATCATTGTTATTAGCTACTACAATTGTATTGTTCAATTTAATGATTTGTCTAGCTTGCTTATTGGCAAACAATCCACTTTCAGATGGGGATAGGGCTTGGAATTTTCCACTGCCATCTCCTATAAGAACCGTTCCTACACCAGCGTCATAACGTGTTGTCTCCACTTCAGCACCGTACATGTTGCCGACGCCGATTATATCTTGGTGACCATCTTTATTGATGTCTAATATCATAGCATCCATCAATGGAGCCATCTGTGCCATATTAGGAAGTTTATTACTTCTAAGCTTGCCACTATTGTTAATGAATAATGCACTTTCAAAAGTGTATGCATTTAAGTGAGTTGCATCTTCTAGTTTTTCTTTACTATATATGTCAACCATCTGAGCACTGGCAAAGTCATCAAAAGAAGGAAACTTCTCATTTATAAATGGCATCTGTTCTGATGTACATTCTTTACCTCTCACTGGGTAGTGGCTGCTTCCTTCGAACTTACTGAGTACAACATCTATACTGCCAGTATTGTCAAAATCACTCGCATGTACTTGAAGCGGATTTTCTTTTGAAGGATGAAATTTATTGTTTTTACCAATGTTACCGCCTAAGACATCCAGGTCTCCATCAGCATCAATGTCAGCTACGGTAATACTCATCCACCATCCGTTGGTATCTGATAGTCCATATTTCTGAGTGGCGTTTTTATAGGTTCCTTTCCCAGCGTTTTCCATTATCGTTATAGGCATCCATTCTCCACTTATGACTAAATCTAGGTCATTGTCTCCATCCATATCTGCAAATTCTGCATCTGTAATCATTCCGATTTCACTTAATTCAGTAGCTTTACTAGCAGTGACATCTAGGAACTTTCCATTATCATTTTCGAGGAGATATGAGTTAGGTGTCAGTGGATACTTGAGTTGAGAAACTCTTCCACCAACAAACAAATCTAAATCTCCGTCTCCATCCATATCTCCAGCACATACTGATTTTCCACTTGTGAGCATAACAGGTAAATTGTTGCTCTTTTTGAATTGTCCATTTGTGTTAATGTAAAGGCGATCTTGTAAGAGTTTCTGAGCGACCTCTCCGTTACCACCACTCACTACATACATGTCTAAGTCCTTATCACCATCTGCATCAAAAAACAAGGCACCTGTATCTTCATATGCAAGATCATTACTGAATGTTTGTTTCTTTTCAAACTGTCCAGCTGTGTTTTGAATGTAGAGTTCGCCACTTTGTCCAGAAGAACCACCTACATAGAAATCATCTAGACCATCTCCATTAACATCACCACTTGCCAGTGCAGGGCCGAATTCTGACTGCTTATGCGGCAGTAAAATTTCTTTAGCGAAATCGTCATATGGTTTTTCTTTATGCTTAAAGTTTATCCCTTTTTGAGTTTGCGCAAATAAAGGTTGTGCTTTTGTAGCTAATGAATATGTCGCAGTTACAGCAGAGTTAATATCAACTTTAATACGCTGGTTTGTCTTTACATTATTAACGATGCTCTGTTTTCCATTGGTCCAGTTAATAACAACTTTTTCAATGGTTTTTTTATCACCTACACCATAATGTAAGGCATCTACGACACCTGATTGGAAACCTCTTGTTGTAATGGCTTCTTGGTACTGGCGATCTTCACCATTTATAAGGTAGACTTTGGCTCCTTGTGTTTGAGCATAAGGGCCGTTTAATTTTATCTGGAGATAATTGTTAGATGTTGTTGCAGCTGCAGTATTTTCCAGAATACTGGCTTGCTTGTTTATATTATTCATAACAATATCGAGATCACCATCTTGGTCCAGATCAGCATAAATGGCTCCATTAGAATTAATGTTGAACCCGTTGCCTTTAGACTTAGTTACATTAGTAAAGGTTAAGTCTTTGTTGTTTTCAAAAATATAATTACTGACAGTTGTTTCTGGCAGAATAGAGATGAGTTTATCTATAGACATTTGTCCACCTGACTTTTTTAGTTCTGCTTGGACATTCGCTTTGAAGTCATTATTTCTCATGTCACGGAGTAGTCCATTAGTAGTAAAATAATCTTTCCATCCATCATTATTGAAATCGGCAAACAATGACGACCAACTCCAATCCGTTTTGTCTGTTCCAGCCATCTGTGCAATATCACTGAATGTATTATTGCCATTATTGAGTTGCATTACATTCCGCATATACTGATGTCCCCATCCGATATTTACAAGATTATAAAACTTCTCTGGCCTCATAGAAGGCATATTAGTCTTAGATCTGAAGTGACTCGGAAATGCCATATCTACTACAGCAATATCTGGAAATAGATCATTGTTGAAATCTGCGATATCGACTCCCATAGAAAAGTTAGACGTATGCTTAAGAGATGTTAGAATCTTATCTGTGAAAGTTCCATTACCATTATTGATATACATGAAATCTGGTTCGTCAAAATCATTGGCAACGTAAATGTCTGGATAACCATCAAGATTGATGTCACTCGTCAATACGCCAAGTCCGTATGCAAAATTATTGATACCAGCTTGGTATGATACATCTGTAAATTTCCCACCATCATTTCTATATAAACGATCTGTACTAGGCGAACCTTTCTTTATAATCTCAGCAACTTGATTAGTCGTGAGATTTTGTTTGAAAGTCAACAAGTGAGATAGAACATATAAATCTAAGTCGCCATCATTATCATAATCAAAGAAAGATGATTGTACATGGTTTTTGATTCCCTTAATACCATATTGCTCTGCACTCTCCGTAAATGTGAGATCTCCATTGTTGATATACAGTAGGTTTCCTTGTTGCTTCGAATCAAGACCTGAACGACATACATATATATCGAGGTTGCCATCACCATTAACATCAGCCATGGTTACGCCTGTATGCCATCCACCTGTTCCAGCGGTTATGGCTTTAGCAGTGATATCCTCAAACTGCATTTTGCCTTTATTAAGATACAATCGATCTTGTTCTTGGTTACCCGTAAAATAGATATCTACGAGTCCGTCATTATTGATGTCTCCAACAGCCACACCACCACCATTGTACATGTGTTCGAAGTTGTAGAAATTGATGTTTACGGTTTCTGTTATGGTGTTCTTGAAGTTAACTTTAGAAGTAGCGCTAGGAACTTGTTTGAAGCTATATTCATTAGAGGTTGAGGCGTTCTTTTTGACTATAGTGTCAGTAGAAGGGGTATCACTACACTGTGTAAATAAGAATATAACTGTGAATAGAAATAAAATGCGCTTCATAACTCTACTGTTTTGGTGGATACCAGTGTTTATTGAAACATAAATTTAATAATTCTACTTACAGAACTTATATGATAGCTATATTTTGCTTGTTTAGTTATAAACTAAGAATGGTTAGTCAAATTCTTATTTGACTAACCATTCTTTCTTTTTTAAGAAGTTATTCCCTGTTTTAATCTTTGTTAACCCTACTTCCAGAGGCTTTTTCACTGGTTACAATAGACTTTTTAGCTTTTTTTACATCAACGAGAAGTGCTGCATAAGCGGCATCAGAGGTTGTAGAGTATTCTTTACCGCCATAACTTACGATTCCACCTTTCCCTCTTTTATTCCACTTCTTAGCACGGAGGACAAATCGGCCACTCATTTTCTCACTAGGGGCAAACATTAGATACTCTCCTGGATCATCAAAGCTTACTGCAAATCTATCTGTGTCTGGTGTAAATACAAGTGTGCCTGGTGTTCCTTTTTCAATAATGATCTCTTCTATTCTTTCCTGACTATTGAGTTTTATTTTGCCGCCTTCAATTGTAGAGTTATCAGATCCACCTGAACGGTAAAGGTGTACATCTTGAGACACATAGAACTGTATACGTTTCATGTCTTCTTTATCCCAATTATAAGATTCATAAAGATCTTCTGTGAAGTAGGTCAATTTCTTAGAACAAGAACTGGCCGTTACCATTAGAATCAGTATGATGGTAGGTAATCTGAATTGGCTCATAGGATCTGTTTTTATAGTGACATAATGGTTTCAATTACTTCCAAGATATAACTTGCATAATTGTTACGGTACAGAAAGACTTTTATTTAACCATTTGGTATAAAGAATGAGCATATACTTAACTCTATTTTAAGAGATCTGGCTGAGATGAAAAATACTATTGACCATAAATGAAGAATAGCTGAGAAAACAGATTTTTATAAATGCAAAATCACTTCTTGTAATTTCAATATTTTGTCATTAAGATATAGTATTGATCGTCTTTCTTAACCACAGAATAATACTTATTACACC
>JALZVB010000247.1 GCA_023300835.1 Saprospiraceae bacterium
CAGGAGGCTAAGCTAGAAAGAATGTGGTCATACGCTATGGCCCAAAGTTGCCGAACAAATATAGTCCTCAGCTACTTTGGTGAGTATAGGAATGAGTCATGTGGTCATTGTGACAACTGCCTCCATCCTCCTAAATTCATTGATGGAAGCACGTATGCAAAAATGGTTATTTCAGGAATTGTAAGAACACAGCAGAGGCTCAACTCATCCCTATTAATAGATATGTTAAAAGGTTCGTTTAAGCAAGAACTTAAAAACATGGGTTTAGATAAAATTAAAACCTTTGGTGTAGGTAGAGAACTTCCTTACGCAGCATGGATGACGTATCTTTCACAAATGATTAATCTAGGAATTGCTCAGATGGATGTTTCTGATGGGTCAAAAATAAAATTGACACCACTCTCTAAATCTGTTCTAGAAGATAAAATTGAAGTCAAATTGGCCGAATATGTAAAAAAGGAACCGAAGTCAAAATCAAAATTAAGAGACGGAAAAACTAAGAAAAAAGAACCTGTAACAGAATACTCGGAAGAAATATTTGCAAAACTAAGGTCTTGGAGGTCTGATGTGGCTACCACTAAAAAAGTACCGCCATATGTTATTTTCCATGACAGAACCCTCAAACATATCGCAGCTGCAATTCCTAGTAACAAACGAGAGTTATTAGATATAGATGGTATTGGTAATAAGAAACTACAAGATTATGGGGATGACATTATCGATATCTTGAAATCTTGTTAAGGTCTCGCAAGTGCAATAAATAAAGACTCAACTGAAACAATATATTCAGATGAGTCTTGACAAGATTCCCTATTTATTTATATTGTATTAACCTCTGTACCTTATTCCAACTACGAAATTTGTATTAGATTCTCTTAGGTTATAGTTTTCATTTACAATCCTATTGCTAACGTTGTATTGGAAACTTGGCCTCATGTACAAGCTAATATTTTTACTAATTTTAGTTTCTAAACTCATACCAATATTAGCTTTGTAACCGCTCCTACTGTTATAGGGATTGCTTGCTTGAGATTCATACTTTTCTATATCATACAGATTGTCACTAAAGTAATATCCGCTATTGTGCGAAGCTAAATTAACAGCTACTCCTAGTGTAGGATATAACGAAAACTTCTCATTGAGTTGTATTCTTTTGGATAGATTAATGTTCAAATCCAAGTCTCTATTGTACCTGAACCAGTTGATGTCATAATTCGTAATAGTAACCAGTTCCGCATTAATATCCTCCGCTTGTCTGTTTCCTTCTCCGTCTATCACAAAGTCTTGATGACCTGTCACATCAGTTCTGACTTCTACATTCTGTTCTGCGTTATTGTACTGATAACTCAATTGCGTAAACGATAATCCGCCTGACAATCTCCAACCACTAGCATTTTCCATACTAGCCATAAGTTCAAGATTATATCCATACTTGCCATTTTCAAATCCAAATCCGTTGTTTCTAGTATCCGTTGTGCTATAAGAAGAGTAGCTTTTATTGGCACCAGATCCTATTGATAACGCCAATAATGTTGGCTTTTCGACTATGACATCCATTGAGACATATAAAACCATCCTGGGTTTAACATTTATTGCTTGACTATTTCTTATGTCAATGAACATACTCAGTTTTGAAATAGACGGCATAACTTCTCTAGTCGCCACATGACTTATGTCCGAGGCAATGTTACTACTTGCATTATCAAATTGCACAGACGTATTGTAGCCCTTATTTAATACTATAGAAGATAGCGGTGTTGCAAATGTATTGTTGGTAAGATTTGTTTTTTCAAGATAAGAGGAATTATTAATTACATTTCCTTGATACCTACTCCTACTTGAAGCAACCATAGATTCTTGAACATTAGCACCTTGACTTATACTGACTGACTGTTCTAAAAGTTTTACGTCTACAGGGATTGAACTGTCAGAAATCTTATTAGTGTTCACATTGGAGTTGTCTGGCCTTAAACCTCTTGTAACATTTAACGATGCATCATCTATAGCTACTTCTGCAATAGAAGAGTTACTTTTCATATTATTGTATGACGTAACACTTAGAACTACTGCAATCAAAAGAGCTATTACGCCTAAGAGAAATAACCAGACAGGTCTCTTCTTTTTCTTCTGGGGTAACCTGTGATTGATGTCATCCCATATGGCATTATGATCTAGATCATAAGACACTTGTTGTAAGATATCTCGAAAATCTTTCTCTTGTTTATTTAAATTTTTCATGCGCATTTTAACTATAGGGAAGAATTAACTTCTTATTATTCTTAATTGATTTCTAGGAATGATACGGGGTTGCATTCTGCTTTCAGCTCTTAAACGTTCTTGCTGGAATGCATCCTTTATCAATTTCCTTCCTCTTGAAACCAGTGATCTAGATGAAGACTCTGATATATCCAGATGTTCACCGATTTCTTTATGCGAGTATCCTTCTACAAGAAACATATTCAATGAAATACGGTAATTATCTGGGAGTTTATTCATAAAATCGACGACACTGTCCTTCTCCATTTTGACAGTAATGTCTTCATCTCGACCGGGTTCGATATAATCACCGATATCGCTGTACTTATGTCTTTTTTGCTTTCTTAATTGATCTAAGCACTTTTTGGTTGTAACTGTTCCTAGCCATGCTTTGAACTTTCCTTGATCCTCATATTTATGGAGATTGGATATTGTATGTACGAGTGCTTCTTGCAGAGCATCCTTAGCAAGTTCCTTTGCTTTCATATATCGCATACATATAGAAAACATAAACGTAGAGTACGTTTCTACAAAGGCTTTCTGGGCCTTGCGATCTTTATTAATACATCCTTTGATTATCTCCTTCTCTGACAACTTAATCTGGATTTGAAAACGAAAACGCTATTACTGTTTAAAACTTTAATAGTCAATTTAGATTTGAAGTATATGCAACATTCTGAAGCTTATATGGTTAGTTTACAACTTAACTAAAATCACTCCTTTTATGGTAACATCTTTGGCCTTAGCTGGTGTTCCCTTTTCTAAGATCCATAATGTTCCTGAAAAAGCTACTCTGAACTGTCCATCTACCACTTCATCATAATGTGTTACTTCAAACTTGTCTATACCACATCCTACGGGAGAATTGAGACAAGAAATAAAATATCCATTCCCATCAAAATCATCTGTATCAATTAAAATATTGACTTCATCTGCATTATAAATACCCTCGTTAAAACCTTTAAATCTAATGATTATACTTTCGTCGAATAGTTTTATATCTGTGACGTCTTGTAATTTATCAATTGTAAAGTCATCGAAAACTTCAATTTTATCGTCAATAGATATATAGGAAAATCCATCGCTAAACGATTCACAGTCTGTCAAATATTCCAATCCATAATCTGCTTGTGTATTCCATGATAATGGCGTCATCAGTTCTTGGGATTCAATATTATAACCGCCAATTGAGAACGCTTCATCACACATTACTATAGCTGTGTTTATAGATGCTTCATCATATATATATACGCGTGATTCATCAGCGCCTGCTGGAATCTGAAAAGCAGGATTTGAATTGACATCCCCTGTGCAATCTATCAATTGTGTACTCACTTGAAACAAAAGTTCACTAGCAGAATCTATATTTGAATTTACGTTTACTTCTGAGTTAGTTTCCGACTTTTCTATTTGCGTTTCGCCTACTCCGTCACCACAAGGGGAAATAAAGTTGACTTCACTATCAGTATCAGCAGGAAGTATAGCAGCCCATTTACCTTTAGAACTGGTAAGCCCATCCTGATCATTATCAACTGAGAAATCTAGATAAGAAACAGTAACACCAGAAAATTCTGTCTGCCCCTCAGCATAGAATCCATCCTCACTATGTGCCAATATATAGTAACCAGAAACAATAGTAAAATCTTCAAAGATAACTTCTTGAAAATAACCTTTAGCCTTATTATAAGCAAACAAGGTTTTGCCAGATTCCACTCCAGTTGCATTTAGCGTAACCGCATCGTCACTAGCTATATGAAAGCTCTTTACGTCAGTCAGGTGCTTCATCTTACCATCTAGACTATAACCAATGGGAGCAATAGATCTACTATTGTTGTAATAACCTAAGGTTACTTTTACTTCCTGAGTACTTGTTATACTTAAGCTTGATGAAATAGTTAAAGGCTCAGTGGAATTAACAATCTCCTCCGATCCTTCATACATCTGTAGTTTAAGTGCATGAACATCATTTTCAGTTAATAATGGAAAGCCATAACCAACGACTTGGTCATCTTTCATTATCGTAATCAATTGGCCTTTTTTCTTAAGATTTTCTATTTCTAAATAGAAGAAATCTCCAGATATTGGGTATTCTTCATTGTTAATAAGCAATGAAAAGTCTGAAATCAGACTGCCATCAATAGCGCTTACACTACCTGAAATACCTGTCTGCATTCTAGTAACTGATACTTCAACAATTTTCGTTGGTTCAGGCGTGAGGTCTACATCTTCATAACATGATGTCAGAAGGATTATCAATAAAAAGTAACTAAACCGTCTCATATATAGCTTTTTACGATAGTATTAATTGATTTGAAAACTTATCGTACAATAAAGTAAAGTAAGCAAACAACAATACGCTGCACGAGACGTCGATTTTTTTTTAGATTTCTATCTTGAACTTTAAATTAACTCTTCTTGATGTTAAAAAATTGGGAATAGAATATTGTTGATCACCTATTGTTTTTACCCATGTAATTGACCCTACATTGGCAATATCTAGTAAGTTAAACACCTCAAAAGTTAGCCAAGCGTTTTTGGCAAATTTAAATGGGTGATTGGGATTGGCCCTAGGGTTACTTTTGTCCCACAATTGATATGCAAATCCTATATCAACTCTCTGATATGGTTTATATCTTAGATTGTTACGGAATACTTGATTATTACCTTTTACCCCAAATGGAAGACCAGAGCCATAAGTAAGATTAAGGTTCATTTTGAAGTTCTCATTAGCTGGTAGATAATCTTGAAAAAATATAGAAACATTTACAAACCGATCCGTGGGTCTAGGAACATTATCTATTTCTGTAGGTTGAGCATCTCCTACATTTAGTTCTAGGTGTTGCACATTAGTTATATTCTCTCTGGCCTTTAATATTGAAATATTAAGCCAAGATTCTGCCCCTGGGACAAACTCTCCGTTTATACGAAGATCTAAACCGGCTACATAACCCGTCGAGTTGTTTTCTCCTGCATATCTTATTCTAACATTATCTATTTCGTAAGAAATCAAGTCATCGAGTTTTTTATAATACAATTCAGAAATCAATCTGAATTTCTTTCTACTGATTTTGGACCAATCAAAATCATAACTCAGACCAGCTACAACATGTAATGACCTCTGTGATCTAACGTCTGGATTAACCGTCCCATCAGGTCTCCTTATTTCTTTATAAAATGGTGGTTGATAATAGTAACCACCAGACAATTTAAGTATCACCTCTTTTTCCCAGTTAAGTGGTTGGTAGAATAATTGTACTCTTGGACTGATATTAGTTTCCCCGTTATAGCTCCAATGGCTAGCTCTAACACCAGCGGTCAACTTTAGCTCATAATTAGGCTTGAGGATAGAATAACTGTTCTGTACAAATGCTTCTACCCTACTTGAATTTATCGTATTCTCTGACTTTATAACCTCATTCAGTAGTACCAGCTCTTCATTAAACGGCAATGAATATCCAGCAGAATCAATTCTTTCCCACTCATTGATTCGATCAGATATATTTTCCTGTTGGTACAATAGTCCCCATTGGATAAAGTTATTTCTATCATCCGTATCTGATTGCAACTCTATACCGCCTTTGAAATTGATATTACTTATTGAACTGTTCAGTGTATTTCTTGCAAAATTTTGCTGCGTACCTACGCCTAATACACCGACCTCATTGAGCCCACCTTCTCCTTCTAGATCTAGCTCGACTTGTGATAATCTGTAGAATCCTAAGAGGTCAAATCTTTCAGTTTCGAAGTTATCGTAATAGGATGCTAATAACTTAAAATACATGGGATTCTTATCTCGCTCAGGAATATAAGTCAATGACAGTCCACTCATCCCATTTTCAAATGCATCTTCTTCTGATCCTTCAAATACACTTGTTAGTTGTACAATCTGCGAAAAAGAACCTGTTGCTGTCACACGTTCATTAGGGACAAAATTAAATTTACTTCTATTGTAATTGGACAATAAACCTATTTGTAGATTCTGCGTAATATCATAAGTAATATAGGATTGGATATCAGAAAAGTCAGGCGTATACTCTCCTGTTACATCTACACTTAAAGAACTTGCATAAGATGCAGGAATTAAACGGATATTTTTTGAGTTGAAAAATTTAAAATCATTAACCAAATCATTATGGTCAAATATTGGGTCGGTCTGTATTTCTTGCTCCCAATGTGTTCCTCCCAGAATATTTGTAACAACTGTATCGCCTGGAATATAAACTTGTATCAATGGTCTCCTCCTCAAAGTAATCTCCTCCAACTCTGGAGCAAGTTCGATTAAATTATAAGTCTTATCTAATCCTGCCAAAATATCAACATACTCATCATCTGGCTCAAACTTCAACTCAACCAACTTATCATCTGCATCCCACTTACAATCTGTCTTGTAAAACAAACCTCTATAATCTCTCTGTATTCCTGTTAAATCCTGCACCAACAACTTAAACTCTGTATCAAATGGCAAATTCTCTATGTAATCAAAATCATCTTTAATTAACTTAACACTCCCATCCATTTTCTCTCGGTAGAATTGTTTTCCACTTTCCAACTTGTAACCTCTGGAGAGTTTTTTATAAATCGGTCTAACATCTCTGCTCATATAATAAGGCTCAAAACTACTCCCTAAACCTAATGACAAACTCACATTCTCTGGCTTTATTCCTGCCTCTATGCTTGAAATACTAACAACACAACTATAAGAACCACTTGGCACGGTAAAACTATCTCTCCATCCATCTAATTCACTCGAAAAAACACCATTGAAATCATAAAAAGTAACCTTTCTGAATACATTGGTATTAACTCCATTTCTCCCTTGGTAAGTCTGATTAGAATTAACGCTTATTTTTCCACTATAAGCATACGAACTTAATTCAACCTCTGCATCATTACTCCAATAAAAACCTTGGGTAACTTTGTAAGGGTCTAATATATTCGCTCCATTGACCTCTCTATGCTGTAAAATCCATTTGTAATCCTCCATATCAATCAACGTATATTGTTTTAATATTCTTATAAACCTCAACCAAACGACCTTGGTTATCCGTGTATCTTTGTCGGTCTCCTCTCTTTTTTATTGCTCCCAAATCATCCTCAATCCTTTTTAAATCTGGACTATCAAAACCAACATTAACCAAACTCGGCATCTCCTCGCTTGGAATAAATGAATTGCTAAACACATTCTCAAACGTTCCTTTGTTCAAACTATCAATCAAGGTCGGTATTACTCCTCTGTACTTTCTGGTATTCTTTTTATTGATAATAGCCAATTAAACCCTACTCTAGTATC
>JALZVB010000248.1 GCA_023300835.1 Saprospiraceae bacterium
AGTGACAACATTTAAAGGTAAAGGTCTGATCGCTGATAGTCACCCACTAGGTTGTGGAGTATTGGGTCGTAGTGGGACACCTATCGCTTCATGGTTTATGAATGAGAGTGACCTTCTTATGGTTTTTGGTGCCTCTTTCTCCAATCATACGGGTATTACACCTAAGACTCCAACGATACAAGTAGACTTTGATCCTTTAGCCTTGAGTAAACATCATAAAGTAGATGTGGCACTTTGGGGAGAGATATCTGAGACTCTAAAGATATTGACTGTTAAAACTGCAGGTAATACTAATGCGATAAACAGGAAAGACGAAATCGCCGTAAGATGGAAGCTTTGGCAAGACGAAAAGGCAAGTCGCTTGAGAGATGCAGGTGATGGATTAAGTTCTATTGCAGTATTCAATGCGATGAATAAGGTGACACCAGACAATGCAGTGATCGCTGTAGATGTGGGGAATAACACCTATTCGTTTGGAAGATATTTTGAACCTACCGATCAAGCTATTTTGATGTCAGGTTATTTAGGTTCTATAGGATTTGCATTACCTGCAGCTATGGGTGCATGGGCTGCAGAAGGTGATAAAAGACCAATCTGGTCAGTATCAGGAGATGGTGGTTTAGGACAGTATTTGGCTGAGATCAATACGCTTGTCAAGTACAATATGAATATCAAGCATATTGTATTAAATAATTCTGAATTAGGAAAAATATCTAAAGAACAGCGAGCGGCAGAAGTTGATGTATGGCATACGTCGTTGTCTAATCCGAGTTTTGCCAAGTTTGCAGAAAATTGTGGCGCAAAAGGTATAAGAGTTGAAAAACTAGAAGAGCTCATTCCTGCGATGGAAGAACTAAGAAACCATAATGGTCCGGCATTATTAGAAATAATCACAGACGTTAATTTAATATAAATGAAACAGAACATAAAAAATGGCATATCCGCTCAAGGATATGATGTCGTATCTTTCTTTAATGGAAGTCCTGCAAAAGGAAATGAAAACTACAGTTTAGAACATAATAGTGGGAAATACCTTTTTGCAACTCAAAAGAATAAAGATGCATTCGCTGCAGCTCCAGATAATTATAGGCCGCAATATGGCGGATATTGTGCGATAGCCATGTCAGAAGGCAAAGAAGCAGACCCCAATCCTAAAAGCTGGGAGGTAAGAGACAATAAACTATACTTCTTTACACGTATGCTATGGGGTATTATTGATGCCAAAAGGCAATGGGTCAAAGATCCAATTACAAAACGTACCTTAGCTGATACGGAATGGACAAAAATGAATGCCTAAATGGAAAAACACGATTATAACAAAGAATCCTTAGAACTACATAGAAAGCACAAAGGTAAAATAGAAGTAACATCCAAAATTGATGTGCAAACTTCTCATGACCTTTCTAGAGTATATTCGCCTGGTGTTGCAGCGCCATGTCTGGCTATCGCAGCTGATGTAAATGAAGCATACAACCTTACCTTAAAGGGAAATACTGTTGCCGTAGTTTCTGATGGTTCAGCTGTTCTTGGATTAGGGAATATAGGTGCAGCAGCAGCAATACCTGTTATGGAAGGTAAGGCCATGCTTTTCAAGAAATTTGCTGGTCTTAATGCATTTCCTATCTGCCTGGATACGCAAGATACAGCAGAGATCATCCGTACGGTCAAGCTTATAGCTCCCGTGTTTGGAGGTATCAATCTTGAAGACATTTCTGCTCCTCGGAGTTTTGAGATAGAGCAAAGCCTACAAGATATAGGTATACCCGTATTTCATGACGACCAGCATGGTACCGCCATTGTAACTCTAGCAGGACTCATAAATGCTTGTAAGGTTTTGGGAAAAGAATTGTCACAATTGAAGATCGTTGTCAATGGTGCTGGGGCCGCAGGTATAGCCATTACCAATTTACTTCGATGTCATGACAATGAGCATGATCATGGCAGTTGTCTTGCCGTTAAGTCTGTTATAGTATGCGATAGTAAAGGCATCATATCTAAAGACAGAGATAATCTAAACGAGGTCAAGCAAAAATTACTCAGCTATACTAACCCTGAGAACAAGTCAGGACTACTCTTAGATGCAATGATAGATGCTGATGTATTTATAGGTGTAAGTAAAGGCAATCTTTTAGAAGCTGAACATATAAAAGCAATGGCAGAAAATCCAATTGTATTTGCCTTAGCCAATCCTACGCCTGAAATTATGCCAGATAAAGCTAAAGAATTAGGCGTTGCCGTCATTGCTACAGGTAGAAGTGACTATCCTAACCAAGTGAATAATGTACTTGCTTTTCCAGGAATATTTAAAGGAGCCTTGGAGGTAAGAGCTGAGCGGATTACTGCAGATATGAAGGTTGCTGCAGCAGAAGCTATTGCAGCCTGTGAGTTAAACCCTACAACAGATAGAATTATTCCTAATGCGCTCAATATGAACATTGCAGACAAAGTAGCTCAGGCTGTTAAAGATAAATATCGTGGTTAAATTTACACCTATATCGCAAAAGGAGATGCTTCATGCTGTTGCTAAACATGAAGTATTTAAAGATTTTAATCACATGGCTTGTGTGAAATTAGAAGGGGTTCTATCTTATCATATTGTGACTAAAAACAGTCAAATATTTGAGGTGGGTGATGAACCCAACTTGATATATTTTTTGTTAGAAGGATCATTAACTCTAAAGTTTCCTGACAACTCTTCTATTCAGTTAGAAGAAGGAGAACTTATTGGTGAAATAGGCGTACTCAATGGTGATTTTAGATTGGGAACCTTGACAGCCAATGTTGACAGTGCTCTTATTGCTATTAATGGTAC
>JALZVB010000249.1 GCA_023300835.1 Saprospiraceae bacterium
GATATCACGCTAATAGCTCCTGGAACATATCAAGTCACTAACCTGGAGCCAGGAGAAGCTGAAGTACTCGAAATATCTTTCATGGTTTCTCTAGATGCAAGAGGTGGTATAAAAAATACCGCATTGATAACTAAAGATGATGGAGACGATACGGATAGTGATCCTGACACAGGTACAGAAGGTGATGATCTAGATGATGGGGAAGATGACGATGATGAAGATGACGAAGACGTTCTCATAGATGAACCATTAGTATTTGATTTAGCCTTAGATAAATTCGTACTTAACACGTCTCCCCTATTCCCTGGTGACATGGTGACTTATGCTATAGAATTAAAGAACGAAGGAAACGTTGCTTCTGAGAAAATGGAATTCAGAGATACACCTCCTGCTGATCTTACTTTTATACGCGATAATTCTAACGCATTGAATGATGTTAAAATCATAAGTCCTGGCCTATATCTAGTTAGCAATCTAGCACCTGGTGAGTCAGAAAGACTTGAACTTACTTACCAGATAAGTCCAACTGCAACTGGGACACTGAGAAATATAGCTCAGATTACTAAAGACGATGGCGAAGATATTGATAGTGATCCCGACTCAAATGAACTCATAGATGACCTTAATGATAACATTCCTGATGACGATGAAGACTTTACTGATGTTGTAATATTAAAGCCATTGACTTATGACCTCTCATTAAGAAAAATACTTGTCAGTCAAGGCCCTTACCTTGTAGGCGGAACAATTATCTATGATATCTTTATAAGAAATGAAGGTGAAGCCAGTTCAAGTAGAATGGAGTTCACAGAAACACCTGGACCTGGATTAACATTCATAAGAGATAATTCAAATACTGAGGCTCAGATAAGAAACATAGAACCTTTTGTCTATGAAGTTACTAATCTTGCCCCTGGAGATGTCGAGACACTAAGAATGACTTTTATGATTTCTGCTACGGCACCTGAGCGATTAGATAATACAGCATTTATTACTAAAGATGATGGAGATGATATCGACAGTGATCCTGACATCGGTCCTGACGTTGATGACCTCAACGATAACATAAGAGATGATGACGAAGATACGATTAGCTTTGAACTAGAGCCAGCTTGTCCATTGGCTGAAGCTTTATTTGACTTCAATGATTGTGATGCTACAGCGTCAGATGGAGACAATAAAGACTACTCTGAATTTATTGCTCAAGGTTGTGATGCTAGAGAAATTAGCTTATCCGTAGTTGGAGATAATCTATACCGTAGAAATCCTCAAGTCAATATGCACTCTTGTACACCTGGACTTAACGATTCACCTGCTATGTGCATTTCATTTGATCCTTTCTGTGATTACTTACCAGGAACAGATGCGGCATTGAGAATAGATATCCTAGCGACACCACTCAGGAATACACCAGTAAGAATCCAAGAGTTAAGCTTTCAAGAAAAAGCGCCAAGGAATTTTGATTGGATCGATGGTAGTTCTGGTCTCAACAATTACCCCCAATTTTATGCGGTAAGAATTCTGAAAGAAGGGCAAGTTATTTTTGAACAAAGAGATATTCCTACAACTACTGATTGGTCGTTAGAGAAATTTGTCTTTACAGATAACCCTTCATTTCTTGTAACCCAGCCTACTGTTTACAACTTTGAGTTGGTAGCTTATTGCCCTATTGGCGTAATTTCTTTTACTAGTGTATGGGATTTAGAGGATCTTAATATTATTGCAGGTACGGATCAAGCTTATAGCGGATCAGCAAGTATATGTCCTAACTTAAGCGGCGGTATGTTGAGTTATTCTGATGGAACTGATTACGCAGAATCATGTGGTAATCAAGGTCAGTTAGATTTCTACAATAACAATGCAAGCAGTGACGGATTTTATTCATATGTACTTACTGACAACAACAACTTTATTGTTGACCTCCTCAACAATAACAACACAATAGATCTGAAAAACTATGTTCCAGGAGAATACCGCATATGGGGTTGGAACAGAAACGGAAACCAAAAATTGTATGAAGGACTGGAAATCAATACCTTGGCCGATGAAGAATGTGAAGTAATTTCTGAAAACTTCTTAACACTTAACATTCACAGTCTTCCGGTAGAAGTAACATTATCAGGTGGACCAATCGGATATTGTTACACAGCAGGAACTGAATATAATTTAAGTACGAATGAAATAACATCTAACATTCCTTTAAGTCCAAATTCACAATGGATTGTAACAACAGAATCAGGAAGAATAATCGGCTTACCCGCATCAATTACAGATTTTGTATTTAGAAATGAGTTAGGTTACAAGGTTTGGTTTGTAAACTATAATACCATCCCTAACAATCTAGAAATTAATAAATCTGTCGCTGACATAGATGGATGTTATGCAATTTCTAATGCTGTTAATGTCTACAAAGACGAAATAAGAGGAGGTGTTATATTAGGCGAGCCTATTTCACTATGTCGTGTAGATGGCACAACAGAAAGGTTAGATCTCAGTAACTTAGAATTGAAAATTGCTAAAGGTGATAACTCAAGATGGTTACTTCTAGATCCTGCTGACAACTCGATATTGAAATCAGAAAACAACATTGAAGACATTACAGTTGATGGATTAAGTGGTTCAACTTTCAAGTTATCGCACATAAGTTATGAAAATAACGTAACAGGTGTAATCGTTGGATCTTCTACAGACAACCTTGCAGGATGTTTTAATATTTCTAATGCTATAACCATATCTATAGATGATGTGAATACCTCATTTATAACAGGTAATACAATTGAAGCATGTACCAATAAACAAGATGGACGTATACCATCAGGTGAGATAATAATTTCTAATGCGTCTGGCTTATTTTCATCTTGGTTAGTTCTAGATCAAGACAATAACATAGCTGCAGTTCATTCAGACTACACGGATATAAATCTAGATATTCTAGGTGAAGGTATATTTGACTTAGTTAATGTGAGTTCTAGGAAGTCATTATCACAACTAGAAACTAATTCAGCGCTATCAGAATTAGATGGCTGTTATACCGTATCTAATTCAATAACAATTGCCAATACGGCCTGTGTACTTATCTCTGGAGGAACATTGAGAGGAGGAACTTATAACTTCTGTACAGGTGATGGCGAAAGTGATCGCATAATCGGATTACAAGTAATCGGTGCACAAGGCACATCTAGACAATGGATTATCGCTGATGCACTAGGAGATATAATTTCTTTACCAAAGGCAATTGAAGATTTTGAATTTGACAACTACAACTCTAACACGTTCAACATATATAACTTAAGCTATGATAAGAAAGTTAAGGATTAGAAATAGGCAATAATATTCACACTGGTCTAAGTGGTGATTTCATGTTTTCTAATACTGTCTTAGTTGAACTCAATTTTACATCGGGAGGAACACTTACAGGTGAATCAATAGAATTTTGTTCAGTTAATAATCAACCCCAGTTCATTGATAATAATTCAATATCAATAACTGGAAACCAAGGACAAGAATTTAAGTGGCTAATAACAGATAGTAATAATGATCGTATTATTGCAATCCCTTCAGATATAGGTCAATATAATTTCAATCTGCTAGGAGCTGGTAACTTTATGCTTCAAGGTTTATCATACTCAGGCGAGTTAGATAATCTGAACGAAGGATCAACATTAGATCAAGTATCTGGATGTCATTCTTATTCCAATGTTATTGCGATCAGAAACAACACTATAGGTCAGCCTACATTGAACACAGAAGGAATCGAATTATGCGGACAGACTGGAGATCAATTGTTTGTGACTAGTGATCAATTATCTGTTTCTGGTAACAGTAACAATATGCAATGGGTTGTTATTGAAGTTAACACTAACAATATCTTAGCTGTTACTCAAGATATCTACAGTCTAGATCTACACAATCTAGGAGAAGGTGATCTCTATATTCAAGCCATTAACTATGACGATATTTCTGGTCTTCTAGTAGGTAATAAAATAGATGATGTTTCTGGCTGTTATGTGAGTTCTAATCAAGTAACTATTATTAGAAATACATTAACACCTGCATTATTAACAGGTGG
>JALZVB010000250.1 GCA_023300835.1 Saprospiraceae bacterium
CCTTGATTTTTTTGGTTCGTTTTTGTATCAAGACAAAAAATGAAGGCCTGCCGACGAGGAAAATGACAAACTGGAATTCAAATCATTATTAATCAGATATTGAATCCCAATTTATCTAAAGCATAAAAAAAGAAGACCAGGAATAAACATTCCCAGCCCTCATAATTATCACTCTCAGAAAGTAGAATCTCTATCGACATCTAGGTCCACGTGTTGATCTAGGCGTTACACTTACAGTCTTGTAACCGCTGTTATAAGATCTATATTTATTATTCCGCCTTTGACTAGGATAGCGAGATGTAAGTCTGTCAATCTCTTGTTCCACCTGTCTTATTTCCCTTCTTTCTTTGGCACTTACGTAATCGTTAGATAGTGCTTTCCGTCTGCGTCTGATCAGTTTATCTTCTAGATCACTGAGATATTTTCTATCTCGTCTATTCATTACAGAATAGTAGTAATCTAGATAGTTTGATGCGTATCTGTCATTATCACTATTACGGTAACCGTCTCTATAATTATCGTAGCTGTCATTGTCGTAATTGTTTCCGTAACTGTATCCGCCTTGCGACCATATTGGTGCTGAGGTGATAATCATTACTAAGACAAGAAATATCGTATTCCTTTTTATTATCCTTTTCATAATATTTAGTTTTAGTGATTCCCTCGTTACTGTATTCTATATGGTATAATAATACTGAAAAGAGGTTGCTCAGATATTGAGGCTTCTTTTTTCAAGGCCTTGATGGCTTGCCGGCAACCACCGTACTTGAATATTCTGACGCCTAAATATCAATTTTTGTTAACCATAGGTGCTAGTGCTTAACCGATCTTTAACGTGATTTTTGCATTAACACATAGGAAGGTTAAATAGGATAACAGAATTTAATGGTCTTTAATAAATCGTTAAGATGCTATAGGGTTGCAGCTATGGTAGGATTCTAGATCCAATTCACTTTGTTAAAAATGGAAACAAAGGTGAATGTCATAGTGAATTGAGAGTTCAAGTATCAATAAAGTATTATTGTTATTTAATAGTGACTTAGTGATTGATGTGATGGATAAACTGTTACTTTCATGCCATAAACAAGATATGTCTACACCAACACTTACTATAAAAAGGTACGACTCCAACAGCAATAGATCATTGAGGCCTTGGAGTGCAGCCGATGAGTTTTTATTACAATGGTATAATGATAATGCAGATGCCGTTACAGGCCATTTAGCTATATACAATGACAGATTTGGATACCTCAGTTGTCACCTGTATAAGGATAAGCCTACAGTAGTTTTGACGCATAAAAGCCAAGAAAAAGCAATCAACTTAAATGTAGCAGGAAATACACTGCCTCCATTGAGTTTCTCTGATCCGTTAAGTAAAATGGAAAAGTCTATAGACTTAGTGATTGTAAAAATCCCTAAAGCAATAGAATTATTCCGTTTGTTTCTAGAACAAATAGTTCAAAACTCTAATCCAGGAGTAAAGGTCGTTTGTGGATTTATGACGCGTCAATTTAATGCACAACTTTTGGAAGTGGCTGCTGAATACTTTGAAGAAGTAATGCAAAGTAAAGCACAGAAGAAGTCAAGGTTACTAATCCTCTCTAAAAAGAAAACCCCAGAATCTAAAGACCTCCTAAAAACGATAGAATACAACGAACAATCTTATAAACAATATCCAGGTGTTTTTTCTGGAAAACATATAGATTATGGGACGCAGTTTTTATTACAACACTTAGACCTTAAGGATTCGGATGGTTGCATATTAGATTTGGCATCTGGGAATGGAGTCATAGCCAAAGAGATACTTGCAAAATCACCTACTGCAGAAATACATCTTGTTGACGATTCTTTCTTGGCTGTAAAGTCTGCCGAAATTAATATTCAAGGCAATAAAATAACACATCATCAAGAAAATAATTTAAGCATCTTCGAAGATGAAAAATTTGATCTAATTGTATCTAATCCGCCTTTTCACTTTGAGTACGAGATTAACATAAGTGTCTCATTAGCCTTATTCGCAGAAAGTTATAGGTGTCTAAAAAAAGATGGCAGCTTTCAGTTAGTGGCTAATCATCATTTAAACTATAAGACACATCTTTCGAGGTTGTTTGGCCATGTGAATATTGTAGCAGAAGACGAGAAGTTTGTTGTGTATAAGTGCTTTAAATAAGTCGAAAATAAGGGTTTCAATGTAGTAGACTTAACACATACTGTTATTTTTGAAATAATTTTTTAGTAAAATTATTTCACTAGAAATAGGTTGATTAATAATGATCATAGTCTTTATTACAGAGTAAGGTTTATGTATATTCGGCTTTTTTTTGAATCTAAAATTTAGAATAATTATGAAGTTTTTAAAATTTGCTTTTATCTTTCTCGGAATTACTTTCTTAATTTCTTGTGGTGGTGACGATGATGAATGTGCTCAAGAAAATTGGGTTGGTATGTATTCTGGCACTGAATCGTGCGCTGGTGACGTTGTAGATGCAACTATGGATGTTACTAGTAGTGGGGAAGGTGTTATTATGACTATAACTAGTAATGGAACAACTGTAGAGCTTGTAGAAGCTGCTTTGGATGGTTGTAACAGTTCAATATCAGTTGATTCATTCTCTGCTAATGGATCTTTAAATGGAGATGAAATAGTATTAAATACCAGCTTCTTTGGATCAGCTTGCGTTTACACAGTTACGAGGCAATAATATTCTTTAATATTATATTTAGAAGAGAGAGGGAAGTATTTCCTCTCTCTCTTTGTTTAAGGGGCTTGTATTGCTTTTGTCACATGTCACGTTTAGATGAACTAAGGTGTTGAGTACATAACAGTGGATAAATATTTGTAGCACTTTTAATAATTACTGTTTTCCATTTATCAGCACTTTCTTTAATTAGAATATCTTTAGATCATAAAGCCATTGTATGATCAAGTCCATCCTTCTTTTAGTCAGCCTATTATTCACTTATCATGTCCTACCTGCTCAGTTGTCAGGGATCGTTACTGACGAAAACAATGAGCCATTATCTTATGTGAATATATATGTCAAGTCAACAAGTTCTGGCACGACAACAAATTTCGACGGAGAATATATACTTAAGTTAGAAAAAGGGGAACATGACATTGTATTTCAGTACGTAGGTTATAAGTCTATTACTGAAACCATACAATCTAACAGTAGCCCTCTCGAATTAAACATCCAACTCGTACCAGAAAAATACCAACTGGAAACCTTAGAGATTAATGCCAATGCTGAGGACCCCGCCTATGCAATAATTAGAAAAGCACAAAAGAAGCGTAAGTATTATCGAGACAAAATGAATCGATACGAATGTGATGCCTATGTCAAAGGATTCAATAAAGTCCTGAGTGCTCCGGAGAAAATCTTTGGACAGGAAATAGGGGATATGGATGGAGC
>JALZVB010000251.1 GCA_023300835.1 Saprospiraceae bacterium
GACAAGCGCTGGAAGAAAGGTATATTAAGTTATGGAAAACAAACTTCCGATCCAGGCTCAATACGGGCCATATAATAGCCAAGTTGCTTAGATTTGACAATATTCCAGAAATTTTGATAAGCGTTATCAAACTGTTTCCAGTTATATTACCTTACGTCATACGCAGAACGCATGGCAAACCAATGAACATATAGATATATGTGGATAGATACAACATATAGAAGCACTGAGACAGAGATAATGGACGATCTAGATATGTCTGGTGACATTCTACTGGATAGTCTAGATAAGATCGCCATGATCAATCAATGGTTAGGGGGTAACAAGCTCTCTCTCAAGGGAGTAAAAGAACTGCTGAAAGACGTCGATAAAAACAAGGAGATATCTATTGTAGACCTAGGCTGCGGCAACGGAGACATGTTACGTGTACTGGCCCAATATGGCAAAAAGGCGGGATATAAGTTTAAACTACTCGGTATCGACGCCAACCAAGCTACAATAGATTATGCAATAGAATTATCAGCTGACTATATCAACATAGAATATATCAAGCTAGATGTCTTGACAGCTGAATACTTGGATATTAATTACGACATCGTATTATGTACCTTATTTCTACATCACTTTGTCGATGAAACAATTGTTAGGCTACTCAAGGCTACATATGATAGAGCAACAATAGGCGTTATTGTCAATGATTTGCATAGACATGCGCTCGCCTACTTTCTCTTCTCATTAATTACGTTTTTTGATAAAAATATGATGATGAAAGAAGATGGCAAACTTTCAATTCAGAAAGGATTTAAAAAAGCAGACTTAGTAGCGTATTCTCGCAAAATTAAATGTAAGAATACGATTAGATGGAAATGGGCCTTCAGGTACCAATGGATAATGTATAAACAATGAGTGTAAGAATAACAAGTGTCGTCAAAGGTGTTCCGCAGTATTCCAGATCAACACCAGAAATATTACCGCTACTAGAGATATGGCTGGCAGATCAAGATGAACGGTATCGACGTAAAGCCAAAAAAATATTTGAAAATGCTGGTGTAGATAAGCGGTTCTCTATTATGGATCCGGAGGAGGTTTTTACGGCCACTTCTTTCCAAGAAAAAAACGATATATACAAGCGAGAAGCCATTGCTGTATCTGAATCCACAGCCAAGAAAGCATTACTAGATGCCAATATAGACGCCACAGACATTGACTACATCATAAGTGTCAGTTGCACAGGAATAATGATACCATCCGTAGATGCATATCTTATCAATAGTCTAGGTATGAGACAGGATGTCGTCAGGCTTCCTGTTACAGAGATGGGTTGTGTAGCTGGCGTATCAGCAATGATATATGCTAATAATTTCCTTAAAGATAATCCCAATAAGCGAGCACTGATCTTAGCTATAGAGTCTCCGACATCCACATTCCAATTAGGCGATTATTCTATGACTAATATTGTAAGTGCGGCTATTTTTGGAGATGGTTGCGCCTGTGCTATTCTATCTTCTTATGAAGAAGAGACTGGCCCTGAGATCATAGGTGAAGGTATGTATCACTTCTACGACTCAGAACATATGATGGGTTTTGACCTTACTAATAGTGGCTTGCAGATGGTTCTAGATAAAGAAGTACCAGAAAAAATAGCAGAACATTTTCCAGCCATCGTATATCCTTTTTTAGAAAAAAATAACCTTACTATTGAGGACATTAATCACTTGGTCTTTCATCCTGGTGGCAAAAAAATTGTTAATACAATTGAAGAAATTTTCGGAAGCCTAGGAAAGAACATTGATAACACCAAGGCTATCCTGAAAGAATATGGCAACATGTCAAGTGCCACTGTACTCTATGTACTAGAAAGGTTTTTGTCGCAATCGCCACAATCGGGGGATATAGGATTGATGCTTAGTTTTGGGCCGGGTTTTACTGCGCAGAAAATCTTATTGAAATGGTAAATTCACAACAGGATCCAGAACATGATAATAACACTTGGGCTATCATCTTAGGCGCTTCTAGTGGACTGGGTTTAGCAGCAGCTCGCAAGCTAGCTACGCATGGCATGAACTTGTGCCTTGTCTATAGAAACAGACGCAGTGAATTAGCAGCTATAGAAGCTACATTCAACAGCATTAAAGACACAAATAATATAAATCTAGTCCACTATAACATGGACGCTATCAAGCCTGAAAATCGCCAGAAAATACTACTTGATATGCAAGAAGTGTTATCTGGCCAAAATGACATTAACAACAATCAATCAACTGATTCTAAAAATGGAGAAATAAAAGTACTTGTTCACAGCATCGCTAAAGGCAACCTCAAACCCATGGTTTCTTCAAGTGAACAAGAATTACAAAATGATGATTTCAGACTGACGATAGATAGTATGGCGATCAGTTTATATGACTGGACTCAAGGTATCTTTAAGAATAATATGTTCAGTAAGGATGCTCGTATAATCAGTTATACGAGCGAGGGAAACACTAAGGCTTGGGAAAATTATGCTGCTGTATCTGCTGCCAAAGTAGCACTAGAATCTATAACAAGAAGTATAGCACTAGAGTATGCAGCCCATGGCATCAAAGCTAATTGCATACAAGCTGGCGTTACAGATACGGCTTCCCTGCGTATGATACCAGGTCACGCCGAACTGAAAAAACACAGCTTAACAAGAAATCCTTCTGGTCGATTGACGACACCAGAAGATGTAGCAGATGTCACTTACCTACTCACCACCGATGAAGCCAAATGGATTACCGGAACAATCATTCCCGTTAATGGTGGAGAACACTTGAGATAACATGACCAGTACTGAAATTATAAATAAACTACCTTACGTTTACCCATTTTTATATGTAGATGAGATCCTATCCGTAGATAATGATGCAATTGTAGGTACTTATAGATATCCTAATGACCTACCTTTCTATCAGGGACATTTCAAAAACAATCCCGTAACGCCAGGTGTAATATTAACAGAGACGATGGCACAGATAGGGCTCGTCTCATTAGGGATATACATAACTAGAGATCAGGACTTAGCGCATAATGACATAAATAACGAAATAGAGATAGCTATGACAAATGCCACTATAGATTATTTTCTGCCCGTACTTCCTACAGAAGAAGTTACGGTAAAAGCTTATAAAGTTTATTTTAGATTTAATAAATTAAAGTGCAAAGTAGAGATGTACAATAAGCGCAATCAACTCGTAAGCAGAGGTCATATTTCAGGTATGATTAAATTATAGTGATGAACAAAAGAGTTGTTATAACGGGGCTAGGTGTTGTTGCTTCCAATGGAATAGGTGTCGAGGCATTCAAAAAAGCTATCAAGCAAGGTCGGTCGGGAATAAAATATTTTCCTTACTTGAAAGAACTGGGATTCTCCTGCTGCATAGGTGGCATACCTGAAATATCAGAAGAACTCAAACGAGAATATCTGAGTGAATTACAACTGCGCAACTTTAACAGTAATAGCATACTATATGGTTGCATAGCGGGGATGGACGCCTGGCACAGTGCAGGCCTCACAATAGACGAAGAAGTAGATTATAATACGGGTACAGTATTTGGCACAGGAACTTCTAGTGTAGATAAATTCAGAGAATCAATAATCAAAATCGATGATCACAAGGTAAAGCGACTAGGTAGCACCGCTGTAGCACAGACTATGGTGAGTGGCGTAAGTGCTTATCTAGGTGGTCTACTAGGATTAGGTAATCAAGTTACGACCAATTCTTCTGCCTGTACAACGGGGACAGAAGCTATCATGATGGGTTATGATCGTATCGTAGCTGGCCATGCAGATCGTATGCTGGTAGGCAGTTGTAGTGATGATGGCGCTTACTTGTGGGGAGGATTTGATGCAATGCGGGTATTGACTTATAAACATAATGATAGTCCTACAATAGGTTCTAGACCCATGAGTGCGACGGCATCAGGATTTGTTCCAGGAGGTGGCGCAGGTGCATTGATGTTAGAATCTCTAGAGAGTGCTCTGGCAAGAGATGCCACTATCTATGGCGAATTACTGGGCGGACATATCAATGCGGGTGGACAACGGAATGGAGGTTCCATGACTATACCAAATGATCATGCTGTACAGCAATGTATAAAAAAAGCTATACAAAATGCAGGCATAAAACCCACCGATATAGATACAATCAATGGCCATCTTACCGCTACCAAAAATGATCATGTAGAAATAAGAAACTGGACAGAGGCTCTAGATTTATCTGGCGATAAATTTCCGCCTATAAATACACTTAAGTCAATGGTAGGTCATTGCTTATCTGCCGCAGGTGCGATAGAAAGTGTAGCTTGCGTTTTACAATTAAATGAAGACTTTATATTTCCTAATGTCAATTGTGAAGACATTAGCCAAGAAATTTTAGCATTGGTGCACCAAGATCAAATTCCTAGACAACTCATAAACAGAAAAATAAATATAATTGCCAAAGCTAGTTTTGGTTTTGGTGATGTAAATGGCTGTATAATTTTTAAAAAATATCTATCATGACAATACCTAAAGATCAATTAATAAAAGAGTTAAAAGATATTGTAAAACCTTATATTCAGAACCAAGAGGCCTATGATAACCTAAGCGAGAATACAGACTTTATTAACGACCTGAAAATAAATTCAGCTAATCTTGTAGATGTCATATTGGATATAGAAGATAAGTATGAAATAGATATTGACAACGATTCTATGGAATCTATGATCAATGTCAAAAACTCCTTAGAAGTCATTCTATCCAAAATAAAAGCTGTATAAATAGATATGATAGGAAATGACATTGTAGATATTTCTTATGCCGGTACACAATCTAATTGGAAAAGAAAAGGCTTCTTACATAAGGTCTTCAGTAAAGAAGAACAAGCCGTAATTGCCCTTGCTAAGAACCCAGCTGTTATAGTATGGCGTATGTGGAGTATGAAAGAAAGTGGCTATAAATTACATCAGCGCAAGACCCCTATTAGACGATTCAATCCATCTAAACTCCTGTGCAATATATCAGATGACATAAAAGGAACAATTACCATTGAGAACAACACTTATCTGGCTACGACCCATATAAACGACAACAGGATATACACTTATGCTCATACCGAAAATACAACGCATTCTATCAACAGTATAATTATGCTAGACAATACTGATGCCGCTACTCAAAGCCGCATCTGTAAAAAACTACTCATTAATAAAATTGCAAATTATAAAGGCTACAATAAATCTGAATTAAGCATTAATAAAGATGATGCTGGTGTGCCATTAGTCTATCTCAATGGTAACGAGACAAACATTCACATCTCTATAAGTCATCATGGGAGATATGGTGCATATTCGATTTCTATGTGACAATCAGATTTTCAATGCTATATAAATGATCCCATCGTATTTATATAAACATTTTAATAAATCCTCACAGTTAAACATAGCGCATTCCATTTAATTTCTATTTCATACTCTGACATGCACCTTATATTACATATTCTTCCGCTGAAGTTAACTTAAAGATGTAAAGTTAAATTCAGAATTTGCCGTTGGAAAACGCAATACGTGTATGATCACATTAACAATTGTTAGCTTCCGTTCTTAATTTCATTTTCGATTCTGCTTGATAGGTCTTGTATTTTGTTCTCCATATCAGCATAATAATGTAATATGAAATTTCTGTTCACTTGAATCTTCCATAGATAAGCCATTAAAATCCGCTCTTCATTCTTATTGGCATTTAGTGGAAGGTTTATTTTTGCGATATTTCCTCTTTCGTCAAATTCAAAACTTGGTGCAATAATTCTGTTAAAATCTTTGAAATAATTTTCTTGAAACTGCATCTCAAAATAATTTTCTTCCATGGTTTTTAAAGCTTTATAATCGTACTCATATAAGGATATTATATCATATCTTAAAGAATCATTATTTATTAATTCAAGACCGCGCGATTTTAATGTTTCGTATCCAGAGTTATTTTGAGCAGAGAAAAAGTCTCTTGTTAATGCTAAGTAATATTGCATTAAAGAGTCAGAGTCAATATTTTGATTTATTAGAACTTTTCTCCAATATTTACAGGAACTAATCCCTTCCTTATGACCCCTAATATTTAATTTTATATCCGTCAGATCTTTTTCAAGACCATTTGATATTTCAGTTAATATTTTAGTAGCTGCAAGATCATCCTTTCTGTTTTCATTCCAGTTGTTTAAAGTAAAAGCTGAAATAACTGCGATGAATATTGAAAAAAATTCCAATGTATATTTTTTCCAATTCATCTTTTGCATCGTCATTTGTTTTAGATTTAGATTACTACTAAAGTAAAAAAAAACGTTGATTAACATTATGTTATAATCAAAATAACAAACTTGAGCCTTTTATATAGGTAATTTAGTTTCCTAGAAGGGTTATAAGCAATGAATTGAACTTCACTTTTATCAAATACATTGAGTTTGGAAGTCGAGAGAGTTAGAGAATGTAATCAAGCTATATAGAATCCAGACTCATTTATAAAAAAAAGAACTGACTTTTTACTTCCTTCTTATTATCAATACCTCATTAGAGCTGAACGACATCCATGAAAAATCATATACATAGTGATAGGTCTTCCCTTGTTTATTGATGATAAATTTAGTTATGTAATTAAAGTTGAATTTTTTCTTTTCTAATTCCAAAATAGGAATTTTGATCTGAGTCTCGTTTTTACCCATGAGTTCAAGCAATATAGATCTGTTCCTATGTAAAATAGTATCTATTTTAGCTGTTGCCAATGCGGTACTCCCAGTAAGGCGCTTATGGTATTGAGACTTACAAGCAACAGAACAGAATCGCTTATCAGAACGGCCGACTACGATAGATTTACATATAGGGCAGGTCTTATGTCTGCTGTTTTCCATAGAAATATTGTTAAACGTTTATATACGTAACCATAACCGTTAAGATACGACTATAGACATAACTTACTGTAATATAGTCTATTATCATTGTATCTTTAAACCTAATTTTATAATTATGGAAGCTATCATTTATCAGCACAGAAAAACAGCAGGACGTATTAAGTTTCATATTCCTTATCAGGCTTTTGGGTGGAGAGAAGGTATTAAGGCTCTCCCCAGCTCTATGTACCATAAACAACAAAAACTATGGAGTATAATAAATGATGACAAAATATTACAAAAGCTTAAACAAATTCTAGGCAAAAACTATAGAATATCAACCCCTGACAAAGGAAAAACCTACAAAGAAAGGCCTCTTACAGAACAAGAAATCATTCACCTGGCCGAATTTGAGAAGAAACTAATCTTAAAAGGCTATAGTAAGCATACGTACTCGAGTTATAGAATTGAGTTTATTAAATTTATGGTATTCCATAAAGACAAGAACATTCCTGAATTAACCAAAAGTGAATTGGAAGATTATGTGTATAAACTCCTTACTGTCTACAAAATATCAGAAACTAAACAAAATATAGTTATCAATGCCCTTAAGTTCTATTATGAACATGTCCTAGGAAAAGAAAGAACTTTCTATAAAATTCAACGTCCTAAACGTAGTAAAACACTACCCAATGTTCTATCAGAAAAGGATATAATCAAACTTCTCAATGCCCCTAAAAACTTAAAACATAAGAGTATCCTATACATATTATACAGTGGCGGATTACGTATAAGCGAAATTGCAAATCTACGAGTAGAAGACATCCACTCTAACGATAATTATATATTTATAAAGGGTGCTAAAGGCAAAAAAGATAGGGTTACCCTACTCTCTCATAATCTGTTAATACTTCTAAGACAATATTATAGAGAATACAAACCCGCTTACTGGCTCATAGAAGGTGCTGATGGTGGTCAATATTCCAGATCAAGTATAGAAAAGGTTTTCAGAAAAGCTGTCAAAGAATCTGGTGTAAGTCCCTGGGCTACACCTCATACATTGAGACATACATTTGCGACACATCTCTTACAACGTGGCGTAAATCTCAGATATATACAAAGTCTATTAGGCCATTCAAGCTCAAAAACCACAGAAATCTATACACATGTCATCCAAATCAATAATAAAATTGTTTTGAGTCCTATTGACAGTATTATTGCAGAAAATGCTAATTTTAAAGTAAACACATAAGTTTAGTATGTGTAACGTCTAATCAAAGAGTACACATATATAGATGTTATGTACAACACCACAATCTCCCGCACATGATCACCCCGCAAAAGCCATTATAGAAGTTTGCTCTACTCATGAACCCTCCCGCTTCTATAATAGCA
>JALZVB010000252.1 GCA_023300835.1 Saprospiraceae bacterium
GTCAAGGAACTAAAGAGCAAAACAAATCATATAAACTCATATTTCCAGAAGGTACTCCAGTATCTAGTTTGCACGATAAGATATGGGTAATCTATCAAGATCTATTTGGCAATTATTGGTTTGGTAGCAATGGGAGTGGTGTTTATTTTTATGATGGAAAAAGTCTATTACTATATGATACAGCTGATGGATTGATAGATAATACAATAAGGGGAATCCAAGGTGATACAGACGGCAATATTTTTATAGAAACCCCATCAGGTGTATGCAAGTATGATGGAAAAACATTTACAAAATTAGAAGTTGTAGATTCTCCTCTCAATGAATGGAAGAATGAGCCAGATGATTTATGGTTCAATTGTAATGGAAATCCTCAAGATGTGTATCGCTACGACGGAGATTCACTTTATGAATTAACCCTACCCAGAAAAAATCTTAGAAAAGCATTTGGTTATCATGTAAAGGGTTTATCTTTTGATGGTATGTCAAGTAGTCCTTATTCTGTTTTTGGAATAGATAAAGATAAGGATGGTAACCTCTGGATAGGTACTGTAGTTGCTGGCGCATTTAGATATGACGGAGATTCATTTTTATGGATTCCTGAGGATGAATTGACTACACTTCCTGACGGTCGGGTTCCTGGTGTCCGATCTATGATCGAAGGCAAAGATGGAAATGTATGGCTAAGTAATTTTATAAGCAGATATGAGATTATAGAAAGTGATTCTACTACAAGTTATATTAAGCATCAAGGTGTTGATATGTCACAGGGATATTTTGATGATAGGCTTCCTTATTTTAATTCTGGCTTGTCTGATGTCGATGGTAATCTATGGATGACGACCTACACGGGAGGTGTATGGAAATATGATGGAGACAAATTAATTAATTTCCCTGTAGAAGATGGTGAAACAGAGGTTCTATTAGTTTCTATTTACCAAGATAAGAATGGTATGTTGTGGCTAGGTTCAGATAACGCTGGCGTTTATCAATTTGATGGAAAGAAGTTTAATAAGTTTGTTCTAGAGCAAAATTAACTTTATCATGACCGTTACATATATTAGCTTCTGGAGTATTCGATTTTTGGGTTTTAGAATATGACAGTAATTAAAAGCTTTTTTTGATGCCATGAAAAGTTAGATTTAATGCAGATAGAATTTATATCCAATAAAATTAATACCTTACGACTCAACTTATATCACTTATTATTATGTGGATTTTTACTTTTCTGACTTTAAAGGATTTTAAGATAATTGGGTATGTCTTTCTTTTGGCGTTGGCTTTTTTGGGGATGAAGATGTTGGCTGCCTTTGAGTTTGAAACACGTAAAAATAGGATTGATTATATAGAAGCCTGGTCATCTGAAGATATGTTAGATGAAAAGAAAGTCATATGGCAGAGACAAGATAGTTCTGCGGTTACTATGGATAAAAATGGATTTTCGCTGAAGTGGGGCAGTTCTCAAAATTTTCCGTCTACGACACTGAAGTCAATCTTTGAGTATGACTTCCGAGATGGGTATGTGGAAATACAATTACAAGGTAGCGTAGATGCAAGAGATCGACTAACTATAGAAGTTAATCAAGTAGGAAGCTCAGAATCTCATCAAATTGTTGCAGTTGAAAACGCCACATTAAGTTTTCTTCCTGTCAAATATACTTTGTCAAACCATAGCAAGTATACATCACTATCTGATAGTCTTAATGTAGAACGTAAGTTTGTTTTCAACAAACCCTTTGAGATAACTATTTCAGGAGGAAATACACAGAATAATATAAGCCCGAGTAAATCGAATAGGATAAAAGTTGTCTCTGTTAAATGCTATAAAATCAGATCACAGAAACCAATCTTCTAGCGAAATTTTGATTATGCATAAAGTGGCACACCATCTAGATCATGTGTCAAGATTTCAGTCATATAATTAAAGAAAGGTTGTATGGCTTTGTATGTTTTGATGACCTCTTTCATAAAGTTAGGATCCATCGCTTCTTTATCAGAGAATGATTTGAACACAAACATTGATTTGAACCTCAGCAAATCTATTGATGGATGGTCTTTATCATAGCCTCTTGGTGCTGTCTTCACTTGGTTACCCATTAATTCACCAAAATTAGAAATGAAAGATTTTGACTTTAGAATTTTTCTCAAGGGTTTGTCGTCACTTGCAATTTGTGATCTGATAAGTTTCAGATCTTTAGGCTCAGGATTGTAGAAACCACCACCTACCATAGAACCTCCGGGAGTCAATTTCAGATAGTAGCCGCCTCTTCTATGAACACCTTCTCTCCCAAGAGACATACTGAAGTGGCTTGTATAAGGCGTCTTATCCTTGGAGAATCTAACGTCTCGATAGATTCGAAACAACTTGGTTTTTTCTATGTCATCAAACTTATTTAACTCAGCCTCTACATTGGCAAGAAATTGCTTCATGTTATCATTAGCCGGGGTAAATTGATCTTTATTGGCATGAAACCACTCTCTGTTGTTGTTAGCCCTTATTTTCTTAAGGTAGTTAAAAGTTGATTTTTCGACAATAGCCATGCGTTATTTTTTTACAAAAGTAAGATATTGTTGCTAAGCGAATGGATTTGATTTTTTAGATGATCAAGGATACCTTGAGTTTCCATTAAGCAAAATTTGCGACTATCATATATCTACTTAACTAGCTTAGTATATAACATATCTATTCTATATCTTTGGGGTTCTATGTAACTATATGCGATTAATGGCAGATTCTAATAATTCATTGTGTCAAGAAGAAACTTTTACAAAAGTTTTCCACGAGTACTCGCAGACCCTTTTTAATTACATCTATTACAAGTGTGGAGATAGAGCACAGGCAGAAGACTTGACTCAAGAGGCTTTTCTTAAGCTGTGGAAAAATTGTAAAAACGTATCCTACGAGACAGCGAAAGGCTATGTATTCAGGACAGCTAATAACAAGTTACTTAACATTTACAGCCATCAAAAAGTAGTTTTAAATTTTGAAAAAATTAATAGAATAGATAAAACCAATGAGAGTCCTGAGTTTCTAATGGAGGAAAAGGAACTTCATCAGGCTATAATGAAAGGTATATCTGATTTGCCAGAGAAGCAAAGAGTGGTTTTTCTCCTGAGTAGAATTGATAAAAAAACATACAGGGAAATAGCTGAAATAATAGGAATAAGTAAGCAAGCTGTAGAGAAAAGAATATACAAGGCACTCGACACGATGCGACAAATAAGCGTAAATATCAATTAAAAAGTAGGTCTTCTGATAATAGAGTTGTCTTTAGAATGGTAATTATGCAATATCAATAAGTAAACAATGAATTGGCAAAAAAGAATGGTATCATGACGAATGATGAATTGTTACATAAATGGGTCAACAATTCCATCACAGAAGGTGAGTTGGAAATCTTTAGACACAGACCAGAGTACTTAGGTCTCACACAACTGTATAGGAATACACAACTACAAAGTCCAGAACTAGATAAGCAAGCTGTTCTTAAAAAAATATTATCGACCCCTAAAAATATAAATACAGAACAGGATGATCATGCCATTCATAAAGATATGAAACTAAAGCCTAATAAGAAGTCTTCATTGTTCTACTGGATTTCTGCAGGTGTTGCGGCTTGTTTTTTATTGTTTACGGGTTACCAATTTGGCCAATCACTCGGAAGTGATAATGTAGTTTCATATGAGATAGCAGATAATCAATCTTTGGAAGGTGTTATGCCAGATGAATCAATATTTGTCCTTAGGAATGTTAGTAAATTATCTTATCTGAGTAGTGATTGGGAAAAACATAGAATAATTGACCTCGATGGAATTGCAGATTTCTCTGTCAAGAAAGGCTCGAAATTTTCTGTCAATACAGCTAATGGAATTGTGGAAGTATTAGGCACACAGTTTACTGTGGAATCTAAAGGTGATGTTCTTAAGGTCTACTGTAAAGAAGGAAAAGTCTCTGTGATATTTTTTGAGTCAGATACTAAAATCATATTAACTATGAATGAAAGTATGGAAGCCCATAAATCAGGTCGCTTCTTGATTTCAAAAAAAGACATCTCTTCGTTTAGAGATGTTACTTTAACTACTGTTATCTCCGCCCTTGAAAAGCAATTTAAAGTTAATTTTATTACTGAAGGAATTGATTTAAATGAATCATTGTCTTGTAATTTTCAACATAGTAAACTTGATCAAGCTTTAATAACTACGTTAACCCCATTAGCAATTAAGTTTGAAGTTTTGCCTAACGGCAATGTAAGATTGTTTAGATAGTTCTCAATTACCTAATATAGCCTTGTTTAAAAACATATCGTTTTTCTTTCTATTTTTTCTGACCTCACTATTTTTATATGGGCAAGATAAAAGCTATAATCTAATTTACGAAAGGGCTAAACTAGAAACTGTTATCTCAGATTTAGAAAGGCATAACGAAGTTTATTTTTCTTATAAATCAGATGATGTCGACAACATATATTTCACTTGTAATAAAAAATGTATTGACCTTACTTGTGTTCTTAAGACCTTCACAGAAGTTACAGATTTAAACTATGAGCTTGTAGATGGCAAGTTTGTAGTTGTTACAAATGGTAAATCTCAACAAACCATAACAGGTATAATTACAGTCGGTGAAACTGGTGAGACTTTACCCTTTGCTACAGTAATGGTGCTAGGAACAGGAGTAGGAACTGTTGCTGATGAGGATGCCAAATTTCATTTGTCTCATGACTTTAGATCTGGTGATTCTATTCAGATCAACTATATAGGTTACCAATCTATCGAGGTTCCATATCAACAACTGTTATCTAATAATTATGGTGCAATTGAGATGAAAACGCCAGAAGTATATGCTCCCTTCTTAGTCATTGAAGATTATATCTTAGATGGAATAGATCTGGAGGAGAATGGAAGTTCTACTAAGTTGAGTCCTCATTTACTTGGGAGTTTGCCAGGACAAGTAGAACCTAATGTATTGCGATCAGCGCAATTTCTACCAGGGGTATCTGCACCTACATCGAGAGCCTCGGACATTTATATTAGAGGAGGGACGCCGGATCAGAATCTTATACTGTGGGAAGATATTCCTATATATCATTCAGCTCATTATTTTGGAATGGTATCGGCATTCAATCCATTTGCGATAAAGCAGATGAAAGTTTATAGAGGTGGTTTTGGGGCAGAGTACGGTGGAAGAGTTTCAGGCGTAATTGATTTAGAGGCAGGAACTGGTAATTCATCTAAAAATATAAATGGGGTAGGTCTGAATCTTACACATGGTTATATATACGGGCAACAGAAAGTCGGTAAAGGATCAGGTGTTGATGTTTCTTATTCACTTAGAAGATCATATAGAGAATTGTGGGAAAGTCCGACAGTAACTCAGTTGACTAGATTTAATCAACAAGGGTTTCTTATCGGTTCTAAAGAATTGGCAAATTTGCCTCCACATATTATGAGTGATGATGATTTTAGTTTTTTTGACAGCCATGTTAAACTAGCTAAGCAATTCGGAAAATCTGATAGAGTCGAGTTGTCTGGACTATATGTTGATAATGATTTTTTAGGTCGTATTACAGATGATGCTCGTATGGAATTTCAACTGGATAGTTTACAACTGAGTAATAGAGGACTGAGCCTTTCTTGGGAACATATGTGGTCACAGAAGGTGTCTTCAGTTGCTAAACTAGTTACTACGAAGTATGAATATGATTACAGTTACGATCACGCCAAATCAAATGAAGATACTTCCATCAATAAAGGACAGAAACAGAATGAAATTTCGGATAAACAGTTCTCATATATCTTGAACTATGAGCTGCCGCAAGATCAATCGATTGAAGGTGGATACCATTTAATAAATTATAATGTCGCTTATAATGTCAATCAGTTTCGTGGTGAAAACCCAGAAATAAACGACAAAAACGACTCAAGTTCTAATTTACATGGCATGTACTTGAGCTATAGGAAACCTTATAATAAAGCAGTCGGTGTAAACATGGGTTTAAGAATTAATTATTTAGATATTAATAAAGCCTTTTATGTAGAACCGAGACTGAGTATGACTTGGTCTGCGACCAACAATTTAACCTTTACAGGAAATGTAGGTAGACACAGTCAATTTGTAAGTCAGATTACAGAATTTAGAGGAAGTAATTCTGGTTTAAATATTCCACTATGGGTATTATCTGCTGAAGACAAAAGTGTTCCTGTACAACTGGCGGATGTATATCAGGTAGGTTCTATTTATAAAAAAAGTGGATGGGTATTAGATTTCCAAGCTTATACAAAAAGAACAATGGGTTTGACGTCACGGGCTTTTGATCTAGAAGATTTATCTAATAATAGATTTGAAATAGGATCAGTCCATGCTAGAGGAATAGATTTACTTATTAAGAAAAGTATTAATAATATCAGGACTTGGTTAAGTTACTCCTACAGTAAAAGTGAGTTACAATTCCCAAGAATACAAGACAATAGTTTTCCTGTCAACTATGATCAACGGCACATGGTAAATATATTTTCGCAATATAAATACAATGATTTTGAGTTTGGCGCTGGCCTTCAGATAGCCTCTGGTCTTCCTTATTCTAAGGCTATTGACTATGATTTACAGATCGGCCCTAATGGAAACAGAAGCTATACTTTAGAATATGATGGCATCAATAATTACAATCTTCCTATGACACATGAATTGAGTATATCTGCTCAATATAAATTCGTACCTAAAAATGATAATTATAATATTTATTTCAATGCTTCAATAACTAACTTATTGAATACAGAAAATATCTTTTTCAGAAGTTCTTTTGTTGATCTCAATGCACCTCCTTTACCAGGCCCATCTAGACCATTAATGATTCAATCTTCAGATAAATCAAATCTCAGATTAACACCTAATCTGAGTATTAGAATAGAATGGTAAATTCCTTTCTTTTACAAAGAGCAAGCATTGATGACTTGTAAGACACTGCACCTACAATCAATCGATAAATTCAAAAAAAACAGGTGTCAATTTCTTTAGAATTAATTAATTCACTTCTCGCAACCCTAGCTTTCGCCAAAACATAAACAAGAACAGACCTGCAACAACAGCAGACCCAATTATTGCCATCCCTAGAATATATTCCTGATAGATAATCATCCCTGTACCGAAGAGTAAGGCATAAACCATAAAACTTGCGATAAGCATACACAACACTTCTAGAGCAAGACTGGATTTTTTTCTGTCAGTGATTTCCATACCTTTTTTCTTAGCACTCTTGAGAACAGGCTGCCAACCCATCGCATGAGGATTAACAAGATTATAAAATGAGAGTAATTTTTTAGAATCTGTTGGCCGTGTCATATACGTTGTAATTAACCAGATTACTGTTGTCATACCTACGCCAATAAGTAATCTCCAATGACTTTCTATATCTCCATTATATATTATTTCCCAGTAAACAGCAATAATAAATGAAGCCGCCATGGCAACTATTTCCGTGTAAGCATTGATACGCCACCAGAACCATCTCAGGATAAATATCAAACCTGTTCCAGCACCTATCTGCAATAGAATATTAAATGCTTGTAAAGCATTGGATAATAGCAAAGCAAACAAAGCCGCGAATATCATAAGAACCACAGTTGAGATTCTACCGATGTTCACGAGTTTCTTTTGGGATGCTTTAGGATTAATAAATCTATGGTAGAAGTCATTGACTATGTAAGATGAGCCCCAATTGAGATGCGTAGAAATAGTTGACATAAATGCGGCAATAAGAGCCGCTATAACAAGACCTAATAATCCAGAGGGAAGGAAACTTAACATAGCCGGATATGCCAAGTCATCATTAACTAATGATGGATCGACATGGGGAAAAGCTTGCTGGATAGATTCTAGATCTGGAAAAATTATTAGTGATGCCAATGCTATTAATATCCATGGCCATGGCCTAAGCGCATAATGCGCAATATTGAAAAACAAGGTAGCCTTGACTGCATGCTCTTCGTTTTTGGCAGATAACATCCTTTGGGCAACATAACCGCCACCACCAGGCTCTGCACCTGGATACCATACGGACCACCATTGTATGGCCAGCGGCATTAAGAACAATGGAATATATGCTGAAGGATCTGTAAAGTCAGGAAAAAAGTTAGACTTAGAAATTACGGTTTCGTTAGTAATTAAATTCGACAAACCGTTTATTTGTGGCAGATCCATGAGATACCATGCTGCCCATACAGTTCCTATCATAGCCATAATAAACTGAAAGAAATCAGTCAATATTACACCACGCAATCCACCCAATGAAGTATAGATAACAACAATTATCGAAGAATAGATAACTGTCTCAACACTACTCAACCCCAGAAGAATTGTACTGATTTTAATCCCGGCCAACATTACAGTAGCCATAATCATGACATTAAAAAAGACACCTAGATA
>JALZVB010000253.1 GCA_023300835.1 Saprospiraceae bacterium
TCAAGCATAGCAAAGACAAGTTCTCTAGATTTAGCGTCTATTTTAATAAACAACAATAAATATAATCGGAGTAATTGTTACTATAGCTAGTCTTAAAAGCTTATTTTTTCATACCGGGAAAGCCTCCCATGCCGCCGCCCATTCCATTCATAAGTTGGCCCATGCCTTTACCATTTGACATTTGGTGCATCATTTTACGCATCTGATCAAACTGTTTTATGAATTTATTAATCTCACTCAATTCTTGACCACAACCCCGAGCAATTCTTTTCTTTCTACTCATGTTTAACAACTCCGGATGAGATCTTTCTTTCTCAGTCATAGACAAGATTATAGATTCTACTTTAGAGAATGCATTATCATCTATATCTAGATCTTTGAGTTTATTCATACCCGGTATCATACCTAGAAGAGATTTAATATCTCCCATTTTTCTAATCTGATTAAGCTGACCTAAAAAGTCATTAAAATCAAACTTATTTTTCTTTATCTTTTTCTCGAGTCTTTTTGCCTCCTTTTCATCAAATTGTTCCTGAGCCTTCTCTACAAATGATACAATATCACCCATACCAAGAATCCGCTGTGCCATTCTTTCTGGATGAAATACATCCAAGGCATCCATTTTTTCTCCTGTACTGGCAAATTTAATAGGCTTTCCTACAGTATACTTTACTGTTAATGCTGCTCCACCACGGGTATCACCATCAAGCTTAGTCAACACTACCCCATCAAAATCAATTGTATCATTGAAGGCTTTAGCTGTATTGACAGCATCTTGACCTGTCATGGAATCTACTACAAACAACGTCTCAGTTGGCGTTACGGCTTCTTTGATATTAGATATCTCGACCATCATCTTTTCATCTACAGAAAGACGTCCTGCTGTATCAACAATAAGAACTGAATAGTTATTCTTAACAGCATGGACTAACGCATTACTAGCTAGATCAACTGGATTCTTATTTTCTGTGTCCTTATATATATCAACACCTACTTGTTCAGCTATGACTGATAACTGATCTATTGCTGCAGGTCTATACACGTCACATGCTGCAACGAGTACTTTATGATTTTTCTTCTCTTTAAGGTATTTAGCGAGTTTTCCTGTAAATGTAGTTTTACCAGATCCTTGGAGTCCGGCTATTAACACAACACCTGGCTTACCTTTGACATTTATACCTACAGACTGGCCTCCCATTAACTTGACCATTTCTTCCATGACGATTTTCACCATCATGTCTCCAGGTTTTACAGCTTTGAGAACATTCCTAGAACCTAAGGCCTTGTCTTTGACTTTATCCGTAAATTCCTTAGCGATCTTATAGTTTACGTCTGCTTCTACCAGTGCTCGTCGTATTTCCTTTATAGACTGCGCAATGTTAATCTCAGTCAATTTACCATCTCCTGATAGATTCTTAAAGGCGGAATCTAGTCTATCACTTAAGTTTTCGAACATAATTTTATCTATTAGAAGCCACAAAGATATAATTATAGCTTCTCTTATTAATGGTTTATAGTAAATAAACTTTAAGGTGTCGGATAAGATTTTAAAACTAAATTGCAATAGTAATAGGAAATGCTAGGATTTCAATAGTTAATTCGATGAGAGTGAAGCAAACCTTCATTACCAATAGTTTTGAGCTTATTCAACTTTTAAAAGAGAAATGTAATTAAATATATACGTATTTTTGAGATATGATTAAATGGATTCTATTAGTTGTGCTATTTACAACTCATAAGACTGTGCCCTCTGATGGTGGCACTCATTTCCTTTCGATATTAGACAATTACGAACCAGGTATTGGATCTGTCATTGATTCTTATAATGGCGTAAATGTTTATTATAATGGAGAAGATGCCAATGTTTTTGGTAGGAGCATGACAGGTGACAACTATAACCTAGGTCTAAAATATCAATGTGTAGAGTTTGTTAAGCGGTTTTATTACATTCATTACAATCACAAAATGCCTTATTCTTACGGGCATGCAACGGATCTCTTTAATGATGATTTGCCAGATAGAAAGTTGAACAAAAAGAGAGGGCTTTATCAATTTAAAAACGGATCGGAGTACCGCCCCCTTCCTGGGGACATACTGATCTTTAGAGGTAATTATAAAAACCCTTATGGTCATGCAGCTATAGTAACATTATCCAAAGACAGGAAACTTGAATTCATACAACAGAATGTAGGCATGTCAAGCAGAGAAATCCTTAATGTTGAGGAGATCGACAATAGATTCTTCATAGTTGATCCAGATATTAAGGGATGGATGAGAAAGTGATACTAACCCCTAAAAAAGTAAATGCAACTTAACATATATTATATAGGCCGAAAGAACAAGAATTTTTTTGAAGAACCGGAGGCATTGTATGTAAAACGTATCTCGCATTATACTAAGGTCAAATGTATAGCGATCAACCCTTCCAAAATACCGGCATCATTATCAAAGTCAGAAGTTCAAAAACTGGAAGAGAAATTGATGATGTCAAAACTGGAGCCTAATTCAGAAATAATTTTATTAGATGAGGGTGGAAAAATATATGACTCCAAATCCTTTTCAGTGTTCATAGAACAGAAAATGAATTCTGGAAAAAAGCATGTTAGTTTTTTGTTTGGTGGTGCTTATGGCTTTTCATATGATATGAAAAAAAAATACTCCACTATATCTTTATCAAAGTTAACGATGCCTCATCATCTAGCTAGATTAGTGTTTGTTGAACAGCTGTATAGAGCTTACTCTATTCTTAATAATGAACCTTACCACAATACTTAAATATGTCAATCACAATAGCCTTACTTATACTTACTGGCCTTGTCTCTTATCAAGCATTCAACAATAGAGCTATGCTTGATGCGCTAAAGCATCATCCCGTTTCTGAACATAGAAACAAAGAATATTATAGATTACTCAGTTCAGGATTTGTCCATGGAGATATGCAACACTTACTTATAAATGCGTTTGTGTTGTACATGTTTGGTTCTCAAATAGAAACTGTATTCACATATCATTTTGGTGCAGGCTTAGGGCTTGTTCTATTTACACTTATGTATTTGACAGCCATTGTCGCTGGTGATTTACCTTCTCATTTCAAACATAAAAATAATCCTTCTTATTCTGCTGTAGGCGCATCAGGAGCGACATCAGCTATTGTGCTTGTTTATTGCTTAATTACGCCATGGAGTTGGTTTATATATCCACCTGTTCCTGCGATTGTATTTGCAATAGGATATTTGTTTTATTCCTCTTGGGCAGATAAAAGCAACAGAGCAGATGGTATTGGTCACAGTGCCCATTTATATGGCGGTATATGGGGAGTGATATTTTACTTTGTTAGTTACCCAAATGGTATTTCTTACTTTATAGCAAAATTAATGGAGGGGCCTGAGCCACCTCCATTCTTTTAAATCATTTCGCTTTTCTATGATTGAGCTAGAAAAGGATATCTGTAATCCTTAGGTGGGTTGAATGTTTCTTTGATCGTTCTAGGAGAAACCCATCTATATAAGTTGAGTACTGAACCTGCTTTATCATTGGTTCCTGATCCTCTTCCTCCACCAAATGGTTGTTGTCCTACAACAGCCCCACTTGGTTTGTCATTAATATAAAAGTTGCCTGCAGCATTTTTAAGTGCTTCTGTCGCTTCTTGTATAACATATCTGTCTTGCGAAAATATTGATCCTGTAAGTGAATATGGTGTACTAGAATCTATTATAGGTAAGAGGTCATTGAAGTCTTCATCTGGATATACATAAATAGAAAGTACAGGGCCAAATATTTCCTCGCACATCGTTTTGTATAGTGGACTATCAGCAAGTATTACGGTAGGTTCTACAAAGTATCCTTTTGTTTTACTGCATTTCCCACCAATGATGATCTTAGCTTCTTTAGATTTTTTTACATCGTCGATATAACTTTTTATTCGGTCAAATGCTTTTTCATCTATTACTGCATTTATAAAATTCTTAAAGTCTTCTGTAGGTCCCATCTTCATAGACTTGATATCAGCAGTTAGGCCTTTTTTAACTTTAGCCCACATTGATTTAGGGATATATGCTCTTGATGCAGCTGAGCATTTCTGACCTTGATACTCAAATGCACCTCTTGACAATGCTGTAATAACTGCATCAACGTCAGAAGAAGGATGCGCTAAGACAAAATCCTTTCCTCCTGTCTCCCCTACTATTCTAGGATAAGATTTATATGTTCCAATATTCTCACCTATCGTTTTCCATAAGTGTTCAAATACTGCTGAAGACCCCGTAAAGTGTAATCCTGCAAAATCAGGATGTGTGAAAACAACTTCACCAGATTTAGGTCCATCAACAAATAGTAAATTTATAACACCATCTGGTAATCCCGCTTCTCTGAATATATCCATAACAACATGCGCAGAATATGCTTGAGAATCTGCACATTTCCATACAACGGTATTCCCCATCAAGGCCGGAGCCATAGGTAAGTTCCCTGCAATTGCCGTGAAGTTAAATGGCGTAATCGCAAATACAAAACCATCTAAAGCTCTGTACTCTAGTCTATTCCATACACCAGGACTACTCTCTGGTTGTTGAGCATAGATTTCAGTCATAAACTTAACGTTGAATCTAAGAAAATCTATAAGTTCACATACCGCATCTATCTCAGCTTGCCATGCATTTTTTGATTGGCATAACATAGTTGCAGCACTTATTCTTGCTCTGTATGGCCCTGCAATAAGATCAGCAGCTTTTAAGAATATCGCCGCTCTTTCTTGCCATGGTAATGCTTCCCATTTTGGCTTAGCTTCTAGTGCAGCATTTATAGCTTGCTTGACATGTGCCTTAGTTCCATTATTAAATGTTCCCAACACATGCTTCTTATCATGAGGCGGAGACATCTTAGTTTTACTTTTTGTAAAAACTTCTTTACCTCCAATAATCATGGGAATATCCATCTTAGTGGCTCTCATTTTCTTGAGTGCTTGTTTAAGATTTTTCTTCTCAGGACTACCTGGCGCATAAGTAAGACAAGTCTCGTTTACGGGAATAGGTACATTAAAAATTGCGTTAGACATATTAGTTTTTATAGTAATGTGATTTAAGGTCTTTATATACTTCCGTAGGTACAAATGCACTTACGTCACCTTCTCCTTTTATTATTTCTCTGACAATCGTACTGCTTATATGCCCCATGCCTGGCTCTGCGATAAAAAAAACAGTTTCGAGTCCGTCACCGATTATGTTATTCAATTGAGATATCGTTTTCTCATAGTCAAAATCGGATGCGTTACGTAATCCTCTCACAAGAAACTTTGCATCTAGTTCTTTTGCATGATTGACGGTAAGGCCTTCGTAATGTGTAACTGTTACATTATCAAATGACTCACAAATGGTATTTAGCCATTGTTTTCTCTTTTCAAGCGGGAACAGATACTTTTTCTGATTGTTCAAACCAATAGAAATGTACAGTTTGTCGAACAAAACCGCTGAACGTTTGATAAGGTCAACATGACCAATTGTGATGGGATCAAAAGAACCTGGGAAAATTGCAATCTTCATTTAACTGAAAATATTTATAGTTTTATAAGCACTAACGTCCGTCAGTAAAGTATAAATATAGTTGAATGTTAATATATGCCCATCATATGAAGTTCTATAAAGTTAAAATAGCAAGTTATAAACCTCTTTTGGTTTTGATTGCGACAGCAATGTTATTTGTTATGTGTAAAAATGATAGCAATATAGCCTATGCACAAGGTCAAGATTCCAATAATGTAATAGAAAGTGAACACTTTAAGAACTACGATATTCCAGAATTGAAATGGGGTTTTATAAATAAAGGTGGTGCAGTCGTTATTGATCCTATTTATGATGATGTAAGGGATATGAAAACACAATTGACAGCAGCTAACTTACTTGGTAGATGGGGATATATTGATACTATTGGAAATGAGAAGATCGGTTTCAGATATAAACAAGTATCTGATTTTTATGATGAAAGAGCATTTGTAAAAGACTTTGATAATAATTGGTCAATTATTGATACGAAAGGAAAAATCATAAAAACATTGTTAATTGATGACTTTAGAAACTTCGTAAACAACTTAGCTGCTGTATTTATCAAAAATAAATGGGGAGTTATAAACAAGGATGGAGAGTACTTAATAGAGGCCACTTACGATAGACTCACTTCTATAGAAAAAGACCTTTTTATTGCTGAGAAAGATGGCAAAAAAGGCATAATCAATAGTAAAGGGAATATCTTACTTGAACTGGCTTTTGACAACGTATACAAATCTGGAGATGGCCTATATAGAGTAAAGCTCAATGATGAATTCTACTTTCTAGATAACAACTTTCAGAAAAAATCTAAAAACTATAAATACGCTACAAACTTCAAAGACAATAGAGCATTGGTAAAGGAAAATGGACTGTATACCCTGCTAGATAAGCACTTTCAGGTTATAACTGAACTAGAAATGGATAATCTTTATTATCTGGAAGAGGAAATGTGGGCCTATTCCAGAAATGGAAAAATAGGATTAATGGATCACAACGGTAGCCTGCTTACCTCACCTAAGTTCGATCAAGTGAATAAATTTAAGGGCGGGAATGCTGTATTTGCTGACAAAGATATGTGGGGTTATGTCAACAAATTGGGAATGAAACTAGTCCCAGCTAAATTTCCACTTAACTGGGATTACCACGATGGTCTAGCACGTGTCATTGTTAATCGAGGGATCGGATATCTTGACGAGAAATATAGGCTTGTGATATCTACACCATATTTTGAAGCGCGAGACTTCTATAATGGTATAGCCAGATTCCAAGAAAATTGAAAAACACTAAAAAAACAATAATTTATAAATGGTTTCTATCAATATTCTTTAGGTATTATATCTAAAGTCTATCTTTGCTATACAATTACAACATATGAATTTTGACGTTATAGTTATTGGATCAGGGCCTGGTGGATATGCCGCGGCCATAAGAGCTTCTCAGTTAGGTATGAGTACAGCTATTGTTGAAAGAGAAAACCTTGGTGGTATATGCCTCAATTGGGGATGTATACCTACAAAAGCGCTTTTGAAATCAGCACAAGTCTTTAATTACATTAATCATGCTGAGGATTATGGTATAAAAGTAGAGAAAGCAAAGCCCCAGTTCGATAAAATGATTAACCGCAGTAGAGATGTGGCTAATGGCATGAGTAAGGGAATTAATTTCCTTATGAAAAAGAATAAAATCACTGTTATAAATGGTGAGGGAAAACTGGCTAGAGGAAAAAAAGTAGTGGTTACTGATAAAGAAGGTGCTAGAAAGGAATACAGTGCGGCTCATGTAATAGTGGCTACTGGTGCAAGCTCGAGAGCTATCCCTAACATCCCAAGAGATCGGAAG
>JALZVB010000254.1 GCA_023300835.1 Saprospiraceae bacterium
ATCTGATCTAGATCAGATTCTTGAAATGACGGCAGGTCGTACATCGCTTCTACAAGTTCATTGATTTCTTCCAGTTCAATAATGCTGAGTAGTCCCAGTTTGTAACTGATATAAGCTTCCACGATCATACCTTTGGCGACAGCTTCTCCATGGAGTAAGCGTTGTGGTGTATCTAAGTAATAGGTTTCAATAGCATGTCCTATCGTATGACCAAAATTCAATATTTTTCGTTTCCCTTTTTCTAATGGATCAGTTGATACGACTTCGTTCTTGATCTTTACTGACGTATGTACAATCTTAGTCCATTCTTCTTTAGAGAATTCCAGGTCTCTGCTTTTGATAAACTCCCATAGAGATTTAGACTGGATAAGTGCATGCTTGATAACTTCCGCAAAACCACTTTTCAATTCATCAAAAACCAAGGTCTTAAGGTAATCTGTATTAATCCAGACCATATCGGGGTTATGGAAGGTGCCTATTATATTCTTAAAGCCTAGGAAATCTACCCCTAGTTTACCCCCTACTGAAGCATCTACTTGAGATAATAAGGTCGTCGGCACTTGTATAAATCGTATGCCACGCATATAAGTCGCCGCAGCAAATCCCCCCATATCTCCTATCACTCCTCCACCTAGATTAATTATGAGACTGTGTCTATCAGCTCTATGCTCGACCAACTTCTCCCATATCTTACGACAGCTGTCTAGATTCTTGTTTATTTCTCCGCTTTGGGTTTCAATTAGGAAGTATTCAGCATCCAAGTCTTTCTCAAATAAAGGCAGACAATCCGTCTTGGTATTTTCATCTACTATGATAAAAAGCTTAGAGGCATTTAACTTAGATATATATTTTTTTAGTTTTTCACTACTCTCGTCTATATAAACTTTATAATCATTAGCTACTACTGTAGGCATAGGGTTTTGGGTTTTGCAAAGGCAATTTATGAATAAAGGAGTTTAAAGTGGGAATATATTATCAACATGAGAAGTGTAAATGTCTTTTTTTGTTTTTCAAAAGAATGATTAAGCTTTGTTCGGAAAATCATAAAAGATTAAGAGTTGAGCATCGTTTGATCATTCTTCTCACTTTCCCATTGGGGTAAAGTAAGCAAAGCTCTATAACAAAAACTCTTTTCGTACAAATGCCTTGCTATACTACTTAAACTTTATCTGAATAGTCTCGTCCTTAAGTAAGTCTAATTGGCTGGCTGCTTTTCCCATGTTGATAGATAGCTCCATCTGATGAGCGGCATTAAACAGACATAAAACTTCTCCGATAGCTACATCTGAATAGGATTGTGAAATCTGTGTTACGGGGTTGTAGTATTTAAAGAATATTTCAAAATCTCTACCTTTACATTTGTACTCAAAAAACTCTCTGTGTACGTTGAGAATGACATTCTCAAACTTGTCAACATGTATTATAGTAGCTCTTATTTCATTCTCTGTTGTTACAGGTTGTACCTCTATACGCTTGTTATAATGTTGTAATGGCGGGCCTACTTCTGTAATAGACATTTTCTGCGCAATCAAGCTGATCCCATGTGCCACTAGGCTGAATATATTGTCTGCGCCTTCGTCATAGGCGATTTTATAAATTTGGGTTTCATCTACACTGTCAAAACACAACGAGAATATGCCATTATTGGGACCAATATAATATTGCTCATTGTATCGAAAGCAAATAATTTCCGGATCTTGTGAGTAATAATTATGCACAGAAACAACATGTACTGTACATGGCGGAAATTTCTTACTGACTGCCCTGAGATGATATGCTGCTTGTCTTATATCATGTGTAGATACTTGATGCGTAATATCTATAAACTGGATATCCTGATGTAGATTGAGTATACGTGCCTTGAGCAGTGCACAGTAATGATCTTGCAAGCCAAAATCAGATATTAAGGTAACTAGTTGCATCGGTTGTAGAAAAAAGAGTTAGTGTAGAATTTTCTATTGCTATATAAGAGGACAAAATAATACCATTTTTGCAAACAAATTATAACTTTTCATAATAAGTTAGCGTAGTGGCTAAACTGATCCAACATTTATCATAATTACTATGTTATTTTAGTCTTATAATAGAAGTTAACAAATGCATTTATAACTTAAAACCCCTTATTTTTGGTGTTATACCATTTAAGTTTTTGGATGTCGCACTTGATTTAATAGAATCCCGTAGAACATCATGAGACTTAATCGCTATTATTCTTAATAACTTTAAATAGATCATACATATTGAGTGAAATTATTCTGACTATCAACGGTGTAGACAATGTAGAATTATTCGGAGAACAAAATTCAAAACTAAACCTCGTCAAACAAGCTTTTCCAAATCTAGAGATTCATTCCAGAGGCGTCAATATCAAGATAACGGGTGATAAAAAAGAAACCCAAAAAGCGAAAAGTAAAATAGAACAACTCGTTAAAATCCTGAGAGCTGAACATGAATTGCCCATTCAGAAGGTAAAAGATGTCCTCAATGGTAATCTTGCCTATGAGCTCATAGATGCCAATGAAGAGGAGACGCCTAATGGCAAAATAAGCGCCAATGTAATTGTACACGGAAGAGACGGTAGACCCATTAAAGCACGGACAAGAAACCAGAAGAAAATGGTTGACCTGTCAGAAACTAACGATATTTTATTTGCAATAGGTCCTGCAGGAACTGGTAAGACTTACACAGCTGTTGCCCTTGCCGTAAAAGCATTGAAAAACAAAATGGTCAAAAAAATCATCATGACCAGACCTGCAGTAGAAGCTGGTGAGAATCTAGGTTTTCTCCCTGGAGATCTCAAAGATAAAATAGATCCCTACTTAAGACCATTGTATGACGCATTGGATGATTTATTCCCAGCAGAGAAGTTGGAGTATTTTATGGAAAATAGGACGATAGAAGTTGCGCCATTGGCGTTTATGAGAGGTCGTACACTTGATAATGCTTTTATCATATTGGACGAAGCTCAGAATGCAACCTCTATCCAGATCAAAATGTTCCTTACAAGATTAGGCCCATCAGCCAAGTGTATTATAACTGGTGATATGTCTCAGATAGATCTACCTAGAAACCAAAAATCTGGACTCTATAAAGCCTTAGAAATACTCTCTGGTATAGAAGGTATAGCCAGAATAAACTTAACAACTGAAGATGTCGTCAGACATAGACTGGTAAGAGAAATAATAACCAGATATGATGCTGCAAGTAATTATGAAAAAGAGCAAAGAGAAGAAAAAGAAAAGGCTAGAATTCAAGAACGAAAAGATAAATAAAATAACACTATGACATCCCAAGTAATATATAAAGGCAACTTAAGGACAGAAGCTACGCATCTCAAGTCAGGACAGACGATTATCACTGATGCACCAACCGACAACCAAGGTAAAGGTGAAGCTTTCTCTCCTACTGATCTCGCAGCTACAGCGTTAGCCAGTTGCCTTATGACTATTATGGGAATCACAGCAGATAGAAAGCAAATAGATATTGCAGGTGCTACCGCCGATGTCACTAAAGTCATGTCCTCAGATCCTAGACGTATAGCAAGAATAGAAATCAATCTCGTGATGCCTGCTAATAATTACTCAGATTTAGAAAAAAAGTTACTGACAGCTGCTGCACATCATTGTCCAGTTGGCTTAAGTTTACATCCAGAAACTAAAGAAGTACTTACCATTACCTGGACTTAAATAGGCATAAATAACTCCTATGCAATCTCTTAAATTATACGGTCCAAGTAAACCAATAAAAGAAAGCCTGCATATAGGCGGATCAAAAAGCATCTCTAATAGGGTTCTTATAATTAGAGCTCTATCAGGTGTTCGATCGGAGATATATAATATCTCTAACAGCGACGATACAACAACTTTGGATAGATTACTTCATTCTGATAACATGACGCTAGATGCCCATCATGCTGGGACAACATTTAGATTTATGACGGCATATCTTGCCATACAGAATGGTATTGATAAGGGAATTAAAAATGATACGCGTATCCTTACAGGGTCAGCAAGAATGAAACAACGTCCCATAGGTCCACTAGTAGACGCATTGCGAATGATAGGTGCAGATATAACTTATGTCGGAAAAGAAGGATATCCACCATTGAAAATTGGTCCATTCAAAAAACAGAAAAAGAATACCATCTCTATAAATTCAGGAGTCAGTTCTCAATTTATTTCTGCACTTTGTTTGATTGCGCCTAAGCTACCTAAAGGTCTCACAATAAAGCTAAAAGGAGATCTAGTGTCCAAACCATACTTGGATATGACGCTGCGTATTATGTCATTTTTCGATATAAAATCACGATTCCAAGGAAATACGATAACCATTAAAAGCCAAGGGTATAAACCTAAGTCATACTTGGTGGAATCGGATTGGTCATCTGCCAGTTATCATTTTGCTATAGCAAGTATCGCTGAAGATGCTGAGATCGAACTCAGTCATTTTAAATACGATAGTTTTCAAGGGGACAGCAAGATTGCTGATATAGCACTTCAATTAGGCGTTGCGATTAGGTATGAAGATGACAAATTGATTCTTAGGTCTAACCCAATCCAAGCCAGTAGAATACAACATGATTTCTTGAAGCATCCCGACCTTACACAGACTATTGCTGTTATGGCTGCAGCCAAAAATATTCCAATCAGCTACCGTGGTTTGAAAACGTTGTTTATTAAAGAAACAGATCGTGTAGCAGCTCTTCAGACAGAATTAAGTAAAATCAATGTTAAGGTCGTCAAGTCCCTAGACCCATCTTACGAATACCAGCAAAATGGAATGATTAAAGTTAATTCTCCCACTTTTGATACATATCAAGATCATCGTATGGCTATGGCTTTTGCTCCACTTGCGCTCCTGGGCTCTATTACTATTAACGAACCTAATGTTGTCAATAAGTCATATCCTAATTTCTGGAAAGATATGCAAAAGTTAGGTTTCAGAATAGACTAGTGAGTTCTACTCATTAGCTAAAAAAAACCTCTTACCGTCCATGACGACAAGAGGTTTATTATTTTATTCACTGCAGTTATTTACTTTTCTACCCAGATTCTTTTAGTTATTTCGACATCTACATTGTTGAGTACTAGGAAGTACATTCCTGATGACAATTTATCCATATTGTCGTAAAAAAATGCTTCTAACTTATCAGAAGTGATACTCTCTGATACGGCCATGAGGTTATTGGCATCTAGAATTGTAGCGTTAAAACTATCGTACATACCGAACATTTCTAAACTCATATCATTTAGATTACCTAAGTTAATGTTTCTTCTTGCTACATCAGATGACGGCGAAAAATTCTGACACGGTTCAATTCTCGCTTCAAAGTCAGTACCTAGATCTACCTCAAATCCTGGACTTAATATTATTTCGTTTCCAGCTGTAAAGAGAACTGAGTTGCCTCCATCGACAGTTGCCGTTGAGATAATTGTTACATCTGCTCTATAAACAGATTGATTTGTGATATTGATAACTAAAAAAGCTCCGTCACATGGCGGTAGACCACCACCACATCCTTCATCTGTTGTACCATCGCAATTATTATCTATACTGTCACATATTTCTTGAGCTGCAGGATTTATATTAGCATTAGAATCATCGCAATCATTCCCTATTGCACCGTATCCTGCTGGAGGAGAACAAGCTTGCACTGGATTACTGTCAGAATTAAATCCATCGTTATCTGCATCCGGGTAATATGATATAAGCGCAATGCCCTCGTCTATCTGACCATCACAGTTATTATCCTTTCCATCACATACTTCTGTGTTACCTGGAAAATTATTTCCATCATTATCATCACAGTCTGTATTATTGGTAACATACCCACTAGGAACCGAACAACCTGTTGCAGTCATTGCTACATCCCCATATCCATCGCCATCATTGTCATTATAAAAAGTAAGTGAGCCATTTTCATCTATCATTCCATTACAATCGTTATCTACTCCGTCACATATTTCTGTATTTCCAGGAAAACTATTTCCGTCATTATCATTGCAATCCGTATTATTAGTAACGAAGCCAGTAGGTTGTGAACAAGCATCGCTTGACATTGAGGCATCTCCATATCCGTCACCATCATTATCTGCATAATATGTAGTTAGCAATCCTTCATCTATTAATCCATCACAATCATTGTCTACGCCATCACATACTTCTGTATTACCTGGGTAATTATCCCCGTCATTATCATCACAGTCCGTATTATTAGTAACGAAGCCAGTAGGTTGTGAACAAGCGTCACTTGACATTGATACATCTCCATATCCGTCACCGTCATTATCTGCATAATATGTAGTTAACAAGCCTTCATCTATCTGACCATCGCAGTCATTGTCTACGCCATCACATACTTCTGTATTACCTGGGTAATTATTCCCGTCATTATCATCACAGTCTGTACTATTAGTAACGAAGCCAGTAGGTTGTGAACAAGCATCACTGGACATTGAGGCATCTCCATATCCGTCACCGTCATTATCTGCGTAATATGTGGTTAACAAGCCTTCATCTATCTGACCATCACAATCATTGTCTACGCCATCACATACTTCTGTATTACTTGGGAAATTATTTCCATCATTATCATCACAGTCTGTATTATTGGTAACGAAGCCAGTAGGTTGTGAACAAGCATCACTGGACATTGAGGCATCTCCATATCCATCACCGTCATTGTCTGCATAATATGTAGTTAACAATCCTTCATCTATCTGACCATCGCAGTCATTGTCTACGCCATCACATACTTCTGTATTACCTGGGTAATTATTCCCGTCATTATCATCACAGTCTGTGCTATTCCCTACATAACCTGATGGTTGATTGGTCGCTGTCTGCGTAACTGCTATATTTCCAAATCCATCACCATCTGCATCTTCATACCAAGTCGTTCCAGATCCATTATTACATGTTCCATCATCAACTGTAGCTGCAGAATTATAATTAGAAGCATTAGAATCCGTACAACCCAATACTTGAGGCACTGCAAAATAGAAACTATAATCTTCTACCTCGCCAACTGGTGGGCTCGAACATCCATTGGATGATATCGTAGCATTGGATGCTGTAATTCTAAATCTGATCAATGAACCCATCATAGGAGCAGCTGGAATAGTTATCGGTAAAGACAAATTTCCACTTCCACCAAAACTCCACTGTGGAGAAGATTCTCCAGTATCTGTAAAATCTCCATCTCCATTATAATCAACAAAGTATCTCAATCTATTCATTCCTGCCGTCAACGAAACTGTTAGATTGTAACTTGCCCCAGGCGTAAGATTAGCTACATCTGAGCACGAGTTATCTTGATATGCCGTATTTGTGGTAGAAGAGTTACTAATGTTTTCTAGATTGAATCCAGATATTCCAAAGCTTCCGCCCGTTCCTGAAATAGTACATGCAGAAGCTGGTGGGGCAATAATATCAACATACTTATAGCTGACATCACTTCCAGCAGAATTAGTAGATGTCAACTTAATAGCATACAGTCCTGTTGTACTATAGGTTACTGTTGGTTTTTCTTCAACACTGGTTGCGGGTGATCCGCCAAAAAATTCCCATGATCTCGTAGCACCATATTGTGATTGATCCTCAAATGTAACTTGAGAACCAGAACACAACCCAATGGCACTCTGAAAAAAGTCTGCAGTAGGACTACCTAAAGTAGAACAATTATCTAAGTAAGTTAATGTAGCTAAACGGTTGTTAATACTCGTCTTAGATGCAGGAGACCAATTGTCGGTTAATGTAACTGAAGGTGCCATAATGAAATTTGACCCTGAGGCATCATGACCAGCACTGAAATTGTGCCCTGCCTCATGAGAAACCATCGCATTTAAACTAGGCGCTGATGTAGTATAATCTTCTAGAAGGTGGTGCCATCCAGGTGTATAAGCAAGACCTACTGTACCAGAGGAACCACCAAAAGTAATATCTCTATCTGTCCATAACTGAGCCATTGTATAGTCGACACCAAATTCTCCTGTCGCTCCACCTGTGTTACCGCCGCCTGCATTTCCTGGACCACGTGCCCAAGATCTAAAATTGGTAAGTAACGTACCTGCATCAGCTGATGTCGTATTTGGTGACATCGGATTATTAGCCGTAGTTGTAGGAAAGAAATGGGCTACTACATCAAACTCAATATTATAATCGAATTCTGATCTATAATTTGTCTGTATGTTATTAAGTACACCTAAATTGTGGTTTTGTGTTGCAGTTGTAGTTCCATATTTAGTGATCATGTCTCTCGTGTTAGCAATGGCAAGATCTATAATCTTACAAGTGGTAATTGTCATTCTGAGAGGCGCAATGTTTTTTTCTTTTTCATGCATTTCAGTTACACCACATACGTGATCATGATCTTCTTTGACATCATAATTATTGTAAACTATAAATACGTCTGAAGCCGCACCTTCTATGAGATAAGATAAGGGCTCTATGAATATCTTGTTTTTCCCTTTCTGAATAAAACCATATATGAAACCATCGTTTATTGTGAGACTGACATTTCCACCATCATAAGTCGATCCACCTACTAGAATTGGAAGCGCTTTGGCTTCATAAGATACATTTAGGTTGTTTTGAAAAACATTAAGATCATAATGTTGGTTGCCTAGATCTAATGCTAATAAGTTCTGACTGCCAGACAGGCGCAGTTTATTCTTATCAACTTTAATTTTATAAAGACTATAGTTAGTGAGAAGGTCGTCTAGCGATTCCAGGTTAACTTTAGCTGTATATTTTTCTCCAGATATGATGTTTTGGGACCATGAATAGGAGCAACACAGAAACGATAACAGAATTAAAAAATACTTCATAAAGGTTAGATTGTTTTTTGAAATTCAATTTAGCGCTTATCTCAGTATCAAAGGTCAGGGTTATCCCTTATTTGCCAATTGGCCGCAGGCAGCATCAATATCTTTCCCTCTACTTCTTCTAACGGTAACTGTAACATCCTTATTCGTAAGATACTTGACAAAGTCATCTAAATCTTCACCATTAGATTTAGCAAATTCCGCTCCATCAATTTTGTTGTACTCGATTATATTGACTCTAACTGGAAAATGGCGACAAAGTTTAACTAAATTCTTAGCATCCTCTTGCGTATCATTGAATCCTTCAAATGCTATATATTCGTAACTAATTCTGTTTTTGGTCTTCTGGTAGTAATACGTTATAGCTTCCATCAACGATGCCAGGTCGTTTGTTTCATTTATTGGCATGATACTGCTCCGCTTTTCATCATCAGGGGCATGAAGAGAAAGTGCGAGATTAAATTTAACCTCATCATCAGCAAGTTTCTTGATCATTTTGGCAATTCCTACCGTACTGACAGTAATTCGCTTACTCGACATAAACATACCATACTCAGATGTTATGTGTTTTATACTCAGCAGAACATTGTTGTAGGCGAGTAATGGCTCACCCATACCCATGTAGACGATATTAGTTAAACCTTTACCAAAAGCCTCTTGACATTGTCTATTTACAATGGCTACTTGATCAAATATTTCTGGCGCTTCTATATTACGTATACGCTTCATTTTGCCTGTAGCACAGAAGCTACACGTCAGACTACAGCCTACTTGAGAAGAAACACAGACTGTAAATCTGTTATCATCTAGAACTGGAATAAGCACAGCTTCTATAAAGTGTCCATCATGTAATTGCAATCGACTCTTAATCGTACCATCACTACTGAATTGTGTTTTTTCGACTGTTACTGGTCTGAAACAATATTCAGACTTGAGATGGTCAATAACTTCTTCTGGCAAATTTTTAAGATCTTCAAAAGAGGTTTTCTGCTTTTTCCAAATCCATTCAAATATTTGTTTAGCACGATATGCGGGGAAGTTACCTTCCTTAATTACTGCTGTAAGTTCTTCTAACGAGAGAGCTCTTATATCCTTGAGTGCGGGAGTTATAGTCACAATGTTTTTTGAGTTATATAAAGGTAGTCTATTGATCAGTATTAATATCCATTAAACTTCAGAATACAGAATATATACCAACAAAATATCTCAACCTCTACAAAATTAATATTGAATCTATTGTCAAAACAATCGGCCATATTACTACAAACTGCTAAGGAATAGAATTGATGTATCTTTGGAACAAACACTTTCTACTTATGAACCCAGCAAGAAGAAGCGAACTTAAACAAAAGATACTTGAGTTAATCACCAAATATGAGCACGATATCATAGAAACTGAAAAGATGACACAACCCATAAAACCTGAGAATTCTCTTGGACGTATAAGCAGAATGGACGCTATTAATAACAAAAGTGTTATGGAAGCGTCTCTTAGGAATAAAATATCAAAACGGAACAAACTTAAGGTCGCACTGGCGAAAGTAGATCAAGAAGGTTTTGGAAGTTGCAATCATTGCCAAAAACTCATAAACCCTAAGCGGCTCATGTTTATGCCCGAGAGTACCCGTTGTATCAACTGTGCTGACAGGATGTAGCCAATGATTTATTTAGCTATCAACTGTTTCCTAACGGCTTTCATAGGAACAGACACGTATTTCTTTTCTATATAATCTATCATTTCTAGGACCAGTTCTCTTGCCTCTGGATCTACTTCACTCAGTCTCTTTTTATAAACTTCGTTGAGTGCTCTATCTTTTATAAGTGTTAATTCTTGTGGTATATGGGTAAGTGTTTTTTCGACTTGTCTTTGTTGGTGTAAACTCTTAAAGTCAACAAGTTCAGTTTTGATAATAGGTCTTGCTTTTTCTACTTCTTCTTTTCTGAACTTCAAGTTTTCTTCAGAGATACACTTTAGGCTTTCTATGTCGATGTAATCAACTGAATTATCAGAGACAACTTGAGGCGCTATATTTCTAGGCACTGATAAGTCAATGAGTATCTTATGAGACGTATCACCACTTAACATACTATGATACAATCCAGAATCAATAACAACTTTATTAGCTGATGTACAAATGAATATTACATCAAAATTTCCTTCTAAACTACCCAGTTCAGATATATTAAATGACTTAGCGTTCAGTTGTGCTGATAATTCTATCGCATTATCTAGACTTCTATTGAATATAGAAATATCTGAGAATCCGTGCTTATTTAGAAATTTACCTACCAGCGCATTTGTTTCCCCGGCTCCTACCAGGACTACTCTTGCGGTAGGTTTGATATTCCTATCTAGCATTGCTCTTATCGATAAGGATACAATAGAAAGTGGCTTTTCACCTATTTTGGTTTTGTTATAAATCTTCTTTGCCGTTTTTACAGTCGCTTTTTCTAGTAACCTGAGGTGATCACCAGTGAGGCCATTTTCATTGCAGTCATTATAAGCTTTTCTGAATTGTCTGAAAATCTCTCTTTCCCCTACAACTAAAGAATCCATAGAAGAAGCCAATTCAAACACGTGCTGAAGCGCATCCATTCCTGTATAGTAAGAAACAAACTTATTAATATCTAATTGTAACGGCTTGCCTAGAG
>JALZVB010000255.1 GCA_023300835.1 Saprospiraceae bacterium
TGGAGAAAACGCCGAACAATATGAGTACTCGCTGGCACGCTGCTGCAAACCCGTACAAGGAGATGACATATTTGGCTATTTAACGACTGCTCAAGGCCTTAAAATACATAGAACCAATTGTAAAAATGCGACCCACTTACTCGCTAACTATGGTTATCGTGTCCTGAAAGCAGGATGGGCAAGAGAATCTACGACCAACTTTGCCGTCTTACTCAAAATAATAGGTGTTGATTCTGGACCAGGTGTTATACAGGCTATTACCAACGAAATCTCTGCTCTGGGCTTAAATATCAGATCATTCAGTATAGAAGGAACGCAGGGATACTTTGAAGGTAAAGTCAGTATATTTGTTAAAAACAAAGATCAACTCAACCTTGTTATACGAGAAATAAAGAAACTAGATGGTATTACCAACGTCCACAGAACAATCATAGACGAATGACAGAGCTATCTCCACATATACTGAAGATCATAGAAGAGGTGAAAAACATTTTTACGAGTCATCTCGAAAAAAATGAATTGCGTAAAACACCAGAGCGGTACGCTATCCTGGAAGAAATATACAAGCGCAGTGATCACTTTGATGCTGAGGCGCTGTATATACATATGAAAAACCAAAATTACCGGGTATCTAGAGCTACCGTATACAATACCCTGGACCTACTTGTCCATTGTGATCTGGTTACTAAGCATCAATTTGGTAAGAACCTTGCGCAATATGAGAAGTCGTATGGTTTCAAACAACATGATCATTTGCTATGTGTTGACTGTGGTAAAGTGACAGAGTTCTGTGACCCAAGAATCCAGAATATCAAAGATATGATGGGTGAGATACTTAATTTTAAAGTAACGCATCACTCACTTAATCTATACGGTAACTGCGATGGCGCTTGCGAAAAATCCAAAAAGAATAGTCTCAAGGATAAGTGATACGATCCGGTTATGTTTCAGAATGTCAATGTGGTTCAATAGAGTCAATCTACCTCTAGTTTGAATTCTTTTAAGACAACTGAGAAGCGTAATTACTTCTGAGGAATAGGAGAATCATGTGGATCACTGGTTGGGAAACCCAGTTCTTTATCGATTTCATCCAATAGTTCTTCTGTCAAAAAGTGCTCTATATTATCAGCTTCTTCGTGTATCTGATCTGTAGCTAATCCCATTTGATTAACTTGATAAGTCTCCCAGAGGCGATGCGCTCTTACGATTTTTTTGGCTTTAGCTCTGCCCTCATCTGTCAGTAGAATAGCGTTACCTACCATTTCTAACAAGATACTTTTACTCATCGTCTTAACCATCTTCTTGACCTTAGACTCGTCAAGATTAAGTCTATTAGCGATTTCGTTTACAGGCATGCTTTCACCCAGCGGTTTCTTAAAAACTTGTTTCAATATATCTTCTCGCATGATACGATTAGACTCAAATCTATTTATACGCCAAGTAGGCAATAAACCATTCTCTGGAGAGAATAACACGGCGAGAACATAGAAACTGGTCGCAACAAGTGCCATGGCTGGCGCTGGTGTCAGATCAAAGACTATGGCAATAGTAAGACCAACAAAGGCAGATAAAGCGCCTATCATAGCTGATATAAAGATAACTTTCTTGAGCCTATTGGAAAGAAGTAATGCAGTGGAAGCTGGCGTTATCAGCATCGCTACGACTAATATTACACCTACTGTCCGTATAGATGCAACAACGACAAACGATAATAACAGCATCAGAAAGTAATGGACCATTTTGGATGAGATACCTACTGTCTCTGCGATCTGTGGTTGGAAAGTTGTAATAAATAAATGTCTATAAAACAAGATGACACTAAGGATTGTATAAACCAATACGGCCGTAGTCAGATAAACATCTTCGTTAGATACACCTAAGACATTACCTTGGAGAAAGTCCTTGAGATCCAGATGAACCCCATCAGAAGATATCCAAGAAATCCCCATAACGCCTATAGCAAACATGGTTGTAAATATGATTCCTATGGCAGCATCATTCTTAGTATTGACATTGGTCTGTATCCAAGATATCGCAAGAGCACTCACAAATCCTGCAATAGAAGAACCGATAAAAAAGCCAATTGTACTATATCCCACAAGGAGAAATGAAAAGAAAATACCTGGTAATACCGCATGTGATAAGGCATCCCCTATAAGTGACATATTCCTGAGCACAATAAAACATCCCAGTATTCCACACAGTATACCCACCATGACTGAGCTATAAAGTGCTCGCATAGCCCATGGCTGGGAGAATGTTTCAATAATACTCATAGGGTCTTTGGGTTATTTTTAGACGAAGTTAATATTATATTTAGACTAATCTAAATATTCTCGAATCACTCCTTCTTTCATACTATAGGGACTTATCCGAAGTGTGGATAAGGTCTGGAATTCTTCAAAAATATGAGACATTATTATAAAAGCTTCCAAACTCAGATCTGCTCGAGTCACTGGCATACCTGGCATCTGTTCTCTAGCTTTCAGATGGCTATTTATAACTGAATCGGAGAGTCTTAATATT
>JALZVB010000256.1 GCA_023300835.1 Saprospiraceae bacterium
ATGGAACATCATATGTAAGTGAGTCAAATACGGCAGCAGTCAATTATTTGATTCACAATTTTGCAATTGAATATTTCTTGTCTGCCGATCGTCGATTGAAGTTAAGAGCTTACGGGAAGTGGGATAAAGATATTCAACAAGATAATGAGCAGAAGTTTGGTTTTGGTATTTCTTATAGAAAAGAGTTTGGGAGTATCTATGATTTTAGAAAATCAATTAAGGAGGATATAGAAAATGCCAAGAAAGAAGATGATAAATAAATTGACTCTAATCCCAATCATCAGACATTAATCTCTACCTGTTGTCAATTTCATGTTCATAAATTAACCATTCTATTAAGCATAAGATGATCTAGAATCACAAGTGCTGCCATTGCCACAACAATAGGTACGGCTCTTGGAACGACACAGGGGTCATGTCGGCCCTTTCCTGTTACTGTTGTGGGATTACTATCCTTATCAACACTTGACTGGTCCTTCATAATTGTAGCCACTGGCTTAAAAGCGACATTGAAATAAATTGGCATCCCATTACTTATTCCACCTTGTATTCCACCAGAATAATTAGTTGAAGTATGTGCGGCACCGTTATCATCCAGCTCCCAAAGATCATTATGTTCCGAGCCCAACATGTCAAGACAATCAAAACCACTCCCATATTCAAACCCCTTGACCGCATTTATACTTAACATAGCCTTACCTAAGTCAGCATGTAGTTTGTCAAATACGGGTTCACCTAGTCCAACTGGACAATTGTTAATAATACAGCTCACTTTTCCGCCAATAGTATCGCCAGACTTTTTTGTTGCTAAAATCAACTCCTCCATCATTTTTGCTTTTTCTGGATCTGGACATCTTACTATGTTATTTTCAACTTGAGTCCAATCGAGTTTTATAAGATCTTTATCAGTTTTTATTACACCTACTTGAGTGACGCCTGCATCTATGGTGATGCCGTGTTGTAATAGAATAAGTTGTGCTATAGCACCTGCAGCGACTCTGGCTGCTGTTTCTCTTGCTGATGATCTTCCGCCTCCACGATGGTCTCTGTGTCCATATTTAGTCGTATAAGTCATGTCTGCATGGGAAGGTCGGTAAGCTTTAGCTATATGATCGTAATCTTTAGATTTTTGGTCTTTATTTTTAATGAAAATCGCAATAGGAGTACCTGTTGTTTTCCCTTCAAATACACCAGAAAGTATTTCAAATTCATCTCCTTCCTTCCGTTGGGTCGTTACTTTGGATTGGCCTGGTTTTCTCTTATTGAGCTGTTTCTGGATGTAAGCCGTATCGATTTCTAAACCACTAGGACAGCCATCGATTGTAACACCTATTCCTGCACCGTGCGATTCACCGAAAGTCGTGATTTTGAATGCTTTTCCAAAACTATTACCGCCCATATCTTATTGTATTTGAGTTATAACAAAGGTAGGTCTTATGTTAGAAATAACAGAGGCATTATGTTATTTGAGACTTGACTATCTTTACGTAATGATTAGATAATAAAGTACTATATTATGACAAGGGAATTTTGTGGCATAACAAAGGCGAAAAACGTTGGGACAGCCTAGCTTTTACGAAGCTTTTTAACGCAGTATTAGCGCAAAACTGCCTGTAATAAATTGGTAAGTTATTTTTTAACCAATCCTATGCATCAATTATAAGATTTAATAGAAATGAATATATATCCTACTGATATATTTGAGAAGTTGGAGTTTGATAAGATTTTGGAGCGATTAAGTAATTATTGTCTCGGAGAACCGGCTAAGAAGTTGGTTGAAAACATCAGACTATTTAATAATAAGTCGTCCATAGGGAGGTTATTAGACGAAGTTGTTGAATATCAGCGGTCTATGGAGCTAGATAATGAGGTACCTGTTCATTATTATGAGTCTATACTAGACGAATTGAGATTACTCAAGACGGTAGATTATGTCCTTGAAATTGACTCCTACCTTAAGATTTACAATCATATTGTTAATATATCTGAGTTAGTTAATTTCTTTAAGAACATAGACAATAAGAAGTCTTTTCCGCTCCTGAGTGGAATATGTGAGCAAGTAGAGTTTGATTCAGCACTAGTTAAGCGTTTTGAAAAGATATTTGACGAAGAAGGAAAAGTTAAGTCTTCAGCTTCATCTGAATTATCTAAAATATTTTCTTCTATCAGTTCCAAAGAAAGAGAACTCGAGAAGGTTTTCGGAACGATAGCATCTAAGTATAAGCAAGATGGATTCTTATCGGACACTGTTGAGAGTTTCAAAAACAGTAGGAGAGTATTGGCGGTTTCTTCTGAGAAGAAAAGAAAGATAAAAGGTATTGTTCACGATGAATCATTCACAGGGAAAACTGTTTTTATTGAGCCTGCGGAAGTTATAGATCTTAATAACGACCTATTCGAATTAGAGGCACGTAAGACACATGAGATTTATAAAATCTTAAAAGAACTCAGTAACTTCTTACGTCCCTATATAGATGACTTTTTACTCTGGCAACGTATAACAGTACGATATGATCTTATCAGAGCCAAAGCAAGATTTGCAAGAGATTATGAAGGCGCTAGACCAGACCTGTCTGAAGATTCTACAATGCATATCAAAGATGTTTATCATCCGCTGCTATTCTTACTTAATAAGAAAGCACATAAAGAAACCGTTCCTTTTGATCTCAGAATGGATGTAGATAAAAGAATCCTTATAATAAGTGGTCCTAATGCAGGGGGTAAATCAGTTACGCTTAAATCATTAGGATTGAATCAACTCATGTTGCAATCTGGTATGCTGATCCCAGTAAGAAGTGACAGTAGTTTCATGTTGTTCAATAAGATAATGATAGACATAGGAGATCAACAATCTCTTGAAGGGGACTTGAGTACATACAGTTCCCGACTTGTACATATGAAGCATTTCATAAAGAATGCAGATAAGAATACCTTGTTGTTGATGGATGAATTTGGCAGTGGTACTGATCCTAAAGTAGGTGGCGCCATTGCAGAAGGGGTATTAGATAAGCTGGTAAAGAAAAACTGTTTTAGCTTAATAACCACCCATTATTCCAATATTAAAAACTACGGATATAAATCAAAAAGTATCCTTAACGGAGCCATGTTATTTGACAAAGAGGAACTGCAACCTACTTATCGCCTTAAAGTAGGGCAGCCAGGAAGTTCATTTGCATTTGAAATAGCACATAAGATTGGTTTACCCAAAGAAGTACTTGACTATGCCAAAACCAAAGCAGGTAAGGATGCAGAAACAGTAGACCAACTACTTATTGATCTTCAATATGAAAAGCAGCAATTGGAAAAACAGTTGTTGGTTACTTTTGATAAACAACATGATCTTAATAATCTCATGAAGAATTATGAGACTATGAAAGATGATCTAGTGATCAGAAGAAAAAAGCTGAAACTGGAAGCCAAAGAGAAAGCTTATCTTAACCTAACTGAATCTGAAAAGGAAGTTCAAGCGCTGATAAAAAATCTAAAAAAGGAAAAAAATATTGAGAAGGCGAGAGCTGCTGTTACCAAGA
>JALZVB010000257.1 GCA_023300835.1 Saprospiraceae bacterium
AACGATAAACCAGCTGTACTAAAACCAACACCTCAAACGCCTATAGAACCCATTGCTACAGTAAGTAGTAAAAATAAAAATTGGAGAGTGGCTGTATTAGGTGGATTCAATTATTCATTTTATGATCATGAGCTTGCATCTCTTGTTGATCCCGCTGTGACAACAGAAGAGTGGGACTTTTTAAATGAAACATCTGAGTTCTCTAAGAGAAATTATAATGTTTCTGCTTCTGTAGAAAGATTTCTTGGTCGTGGCTTTTTTATTAAGTCAGGTTTAAGTTATTATGATCATGGACGAGTCTTTACGGCAACGGATACAGTAATTATAGAAGGTCAATTTGATGAAGTAACAAGAGTTTATTTTAATAATGTATCCAATGAGACGGTAACAGTAACAGATCTCGTACAGAGAAGAGAAGCAAGAGAAATATTAAGTAACAATAGACTGAATACACTGCAAATTCCACTAATGGCAGGTTTCCAAGTAGATGGAGAATATTTAGACTTTACTTTTGGAATGGGAGTTGGGCTAAATTACTTTTTAAGATCAGCAGGTAAACACTTTGATCCATATACATTGGAAATTAAAGACTTTGACACCGAATTTAATTTGGTCTCTGAGAAATCATTCAATATGACAGGTATGTTAGAATTGACCGCTGGTATCAAATTAGGTGATAATATGCGCATGTTTGCCACAATGGAGTACGGAAGATTCCTTAATGATGTTTCTGGACCTACAACCCTGAGTACTGGTTTAAATTACTACGGTGTAAAAGGAGGTGTAGCTTATATATTCTAACTACCTTATGCATTAATGATAAGGTTACAGAAACATATAATCCATGGATAATCTATTGGCTGTAGAAATAGCTTCATCTGTCTTAGGTTTGATATTCATTACCCTTCTTATATACGAGAATATATGGTGCTGGTTTTTTGCAATAATTTCTGCAATTCTCAGTGTCTATTTGTTCTATCAATATAAACTGTATTCAGAGTCTATATTATACTTTTATTACATACTAAATGCTATTTATGGCTATTACATATGGTCTAGAGTGGATGAAGATGTTAGTATTATCAAAAAAGTAAGTCTACGTTATCACACCATTGTCATTTCAATAGGTATTGTTTTCAGCCTTTTATTGGGATTTTTTTTCTACAAAAACTCAGATGCTGAAAGACCCTTCTGTGATGCAAGTTCTACAATATTTAGTTTTTTGGCCAGCTACCTAGAAGCTAATAAAATTCTATCAACTTGGATATATTGGATAGTAATCAATGCTTTTTCAGTATGGTTGTACATGGACAGACAACTCAAGGTATACGCTTTCTTAATGGTTGTTTACTTTCTGTTATCTATAGTAGGTTATATCCAATGGAAAAACCGTTTTCAGCAACATAAAGTAATACAGTGACAGTATTAGTAACAGGCCCCGAGTCTACTGGTAAATCAAGATTAGCTGCCGAACTCAGTGTAAGACTCAACATACCTTTTGTATCAGAGTATGCCAGGTCATATTTAGAAAAAAATGGGCCTGATTATAATTATCAGGACCTAGAAATAATTGCTAAACAACACTTTGCAATTATACAGACCCATCGCGCTAATAATGATTTGATACTTGATACCTTTCTTTTTAATATTTATGTGTGGTCAACTTATAAATATGGGAGATGTAGCAATTGGGTAATTGATCATATGCAATATGTGTCATTCGACTATGTGTTATTATTAAAACCAGATATACCTTGGGAAAACGATCCATTAAGAGAGAACCCGGATAATGGAGAAGTCTTATTTAACTGTTTTAAGGATCTTTTTGATCAAATAAACCAACCTTATCATATTGTTTCTGGACTAGGAGACAGTAGGATTGAAAATGCAATAAAAGCTATCACAAACTAAGATTCTTTTATTAGTTTTGAGTTTACATAAATAGGGGTGCCTCGTATGAGTGCTGAGATTATACCCATTGAACCTGCTCAGGTAATGCTGAGAAGGAAAAATGACTGATCCTATATCAGCTTCTCCAGCCTTCCTCTACTTTATTCACTTAGGTAAATTATAATTATGCAGAGGATTATTGGGACAATAATATTACTATTCTTATCAATGGGCTTATCCATAGGTCAATACACGATTACAGGTAAAGTAAAAAATGATAATGGAGAAGGTCTTATCGGCGCTTCTATTTTTATAACTGATTCTGATTTTGCTACAATATCTGATTTTGATGGCAGTTATGTTATTGAAAATGTGCCTTCTGATAACATTACAATTAAGTGTAGTTATATAGGTTATAATTCACAATCATTGACATTATTACTTGATGGAGATAGGGTATATAACATTATGATGGAAGGAAGCATGTATAATCTTGATGAAATTCAGATAAATGCAACCACTTCATTAGACATAAGTTCTCCTTTTTCATATCATGAATATTCTAAGCCTGAGATTAATTTAAAGAACCTGGGGCAAGATTTGCCATTTTTACTAGAGCATTCTCCGTCAGTAGTTGTGACTTCGGATGCTGGTGCAGGTATAGGATATACAGGTATGCGTATAAGAGGATCTGACCCAACTAGAGTAAATGTTACAATCAATGGTGTTCCGCTTAATGATTCTGAAAGTCATGGTGTTTTCTGGGTTAACCTTCCTGACTTTGGTTCATCTACGGGTAAGATACAAGTCCAGAGAGGAGTTGGACCATCCTCAGTTGGGGCAGGTGCATTTGGGGCAACGGTTGGACTTAATACAACGGAATCAAGTGTTAATCCTTTTCTTCAAGTAGATGGGACTTATGGCTCATATGGTACTAGGAAAATGTCTGTAAGTTTTGGTACTGGCTTAATGAATAATCAGTATTCAATAGAAGGTAGATATTCCAATATAGAATCAGATGGTTATGTAGATCGTGCAACGTCTGATCTTACATCTTGGTTTTTTTCGGTTGCAAAAATAAGTAACAAAAGCTCACTTAGGTTAAATGCTTTCTCTGGAAAAGAAAGAACATACCAATCATGGTGGGGAGTGCCCGAGTCTAAATTAAGTGGAAGTGAGTCAGAACTACAAGCCCATATTGATAGAAATTTTTATTCTCCATCAGAAATATCTAATCTTTTGACCTCTGATAGAACCTACAATTTCTATACTTACGAGAATCAAGTAGATGATTACAGGCAATCACACTTTCAAGCTTTATACGCCTTGAAAGCTTCTGACAAATTAACACTAAATGCTACTGGCCATTATACAAGGGGTGAGGGATTTTTTGAAGAATCTAAACCTGGTTCTGATCTTCTTGATTATGGTTTTACAATGGAATCATTTATTGATGACCTCATTCAACAAAGGTGGTTAGACAATCATTTCTATGGCGCTATTTTTAATGCTGAATATGATTTTTCTGACAATATAGTTGTTACTGGTGGAACAGCTTGGAATAAGTATGATGGTAAGCATTTTGGAGATGTTATACGTACAGATAGTTTTAACCTTAGTTCTGTTGACCCTCAGTATTATTTCAGTGATGGATCTAAGACTGATTTCTCTCAGTTTATAAAGTTGAACTACGCGTTATCACCTAAGTTGACATGGCAAGCTGATATACAACATAGGGGAATCGATTATAACACAGCTGGAACAGATAATGATGGGCAAGCTATAAATGTGGATACTACCTATAATTTCATATCTCCCAAGCTAGGACTTAATTATAAGCTCTCTGAAACAAGTTCGGTCTATGTATCCGTGGCTCAAGCAAATAGAGAGCCCGTAAGATCAGACTTTGTTGATGCCGTTGGAACAGATGTGCCAGAACATGAAGAACTAATAGATTACGAGCTCGGATATAGAGGAGGAAGTAATAAACTAAAATGGAATACCAATCTATACTACATGGACTATAAGAACCAACTCGTGTTGTCGGGAGCTGTTAATGATGTTGGGGCAGGTGTTAGAGTTAATGTAGATGACTCATACCGATTGGGTATAGAATTATCATTAGACTACCAGATAACTGATAAATTGAAGTGGACTCCAAACCTTACATTAAGTAAAAACAAAATAAAAGAATTTGAAGAAGTGATTGTTGATTTTGTTTCTGAAGAAGCACCTCCTATTCTTATTCAACACAATGATACGGACATTACATTATCTCCAAGTATAATATCAGGTAGTCAGTTAACTTATGGACTTACTGATGAACTTAATGTAACTTGGTTGAGCAAGTATGTAGGGAAACAATATCTTAACAATACTTCTGACGAATCTAAAACAATAGATGCTTATTGGGTCAATGACTTAATGTTTAATTATAGTCTTTCTACAGAGTTTATCTCCAAAGTTGAATTCAAGTTATTGTTGAATAATGTATTCAGCACAGTATATGAATCTAACGGCTATACTTTCAATTACGCATTTGATGGAGCAGTGACATCAGAAAATTTTTATTATCCTCAAGCTCGTTTTAATGTGCTTGCTGGATTGAGTATAAGGTTTTAAAAAGATAACAACAGTGATGCAATAAAAAAGCTGATTGATGAATTACACATCAATCAGCTTTTTTTATTGCGACTACCAGGTTTACTACAGATTGTACAGAAAACTAATCATATATTCTATTGTAGTGTATTGATCACGACCTTCGTTACTAAGTGCAAATAATACCTCAAATCCATATTTCCATTTTCCAAATCCAGACATATATCCTCCACCTAGTAAAGGGAAGTCTATGTTGAATCTGTCACTATTACTTAAAGGATCTCCTTGATAAGAAAAGAAATTGTATTCGCCCTTTAGGTAAATTTCTTCAGTAATTTTGAACCTTGGGTATATGTAAGCACCATAGTGAAATAGTGAAAAGTCAGGTTGAGTGAACTGCTGTTGATTAATATTCACAAATTGATAAAACCATTTGACACCAACACCTGTAGTAAATCTATCTGTTATTTTGTAACCCACGCCACCTTTACCAGAGAAACTAAACCCGTTATTCAGTCCGATATTACCAATATGTATATCAAATGCCAATTTTTCCTTGAATGAAATAGTTTCTGTATCGTCTTGCCCACGACTGCTTGTTCTATTACTTGTCCTTTCTGACGTTCTAGAAGACCTTCTCTGACTGTATGCTTCTGTTGATATAATAGAAAATAAGAAGATTGTAAAGAGTATGATTAAATTATTTCTCATAATAACTATGCGTTTTATTGTCTTTAGCTTATAATTGTTAAAATGTAATATCCAACTACTTTATATGGATAGTATAATCCAAATATATTCAGATTTATCTTAATAAAGTAATTGAGCCACTTTTGGTAAGTATTTCTCCTGACGGTAATCGAATTTCTACCATATAGAGATATACGCCTTGTTGAGCTATAATTCCATCAATTTTACCATCCCATATTGTGATTTCACGGTTAGAGTCTTGACTACTGTTGTTACTCAATTCATTCCCCCACCTGTCGTAAACACTAGAATTATACGATAATAGCACAGATTCTGCGTAAATTTTGAACGTACTGTTCCCTTCTGATAATGGAGAAAACACATTGGGTACATATATTTTGGGTAATAGTTCGTTGAGAATAAAAACATTAAGTGTATCCAATGCGATACATCCATCTAGATCCGTTACTTCTATATAAACTTCTTCCGTATTAGTAATTGTCAGTAAACTTTCTGCGCAGTCATTACAACTGAGGTCATTATTACTAGCCCATGTATAACTAGAAATCATATTATTACTTACAGCAGATAAAGTAACGAGATCACCTATTTTCCCAAATATATCTGGACCTATGCTCACATTCAACGATGAACTATTATCGACAACTGTGACTTCAGTAGCGGTATTACAACCTTTGTATGTTATTTCTACTTGGTAATTCCCTGGGAGTTGACTGAATATAGAATCTCTAGGTTGTTCAACTCCGTTTATAGAGATCAGGAACTCTATATCGGGGATAGAACTCAGGATTATTTGTCCTTTGTTATTACATGAAGATCCATTCGTTTCAATTATAATGCTGTCGATTGGACTTTCTTTTTTGGTAATAAAAATACTATCTATTGCTGTACAGAGTGACATAGAATCTCGTAGTGTTAGATAGTACAGACCAGTGTCATTGATTGTAATAGCTGACAAGGCACTATCAATTATATTGTCACCATTCCTCCATTCAGGGGAGAGGCTATTGTTATCTGTAAAAGATAAATCTATGGTAGTATTCTCGCAAGAAAGTGTATCTAGGCTTGATAAGATAGTGGCATTTAGATTTACTCTTAGATCCTCAATATTGATAGTGTCTATCTCAGTACAACCATTGATGTCTTCAACGATGATTATATATTGACCAGCCTCTTTGATTGTTAAACATTCACTTACTGATAATGGAATTGATTC